>NZ_JAAIUZ010000023.1:0-197334 GCF_010894375.1 Stenotrophomonas sp. B1-1
CCGTGCCTGTCTGCCAGACGGCCAAAATCCCATCCCACAACACAGTTGCTCCATGGATGGATTCACGGCGTCCCCCGCGCAACCCACCCGCCCGACCAAGCGCAGGGTTTTGCTTTCCGCGACCAACCCACAGCCACGAGGGGCTCAGCCGTTGGCCGGAACCCTCACCAGCCTTCCAGCACGATCTTGCCCTTGGCGCGGTGGCTTTCCAGCAGTGCGTGCGCGCGGCGCAGGTTGGCCGCGTTGATGCGCCCGAAGTGCTCGCCCAGCGTGGTCTGCAGCACGCCAGCATCGATCAGTTCGGCCACCCGGTTCAACAGATCGTGCTGCTTCTGCATGTCCGCCGTCTTGAACAGCGGGCGGGTGAACATCAGTTCCCAGTGCAGCGACAGCGCCTTGCGCTTGAGCGCCATCACGTCCAGTTGGCCCGGGTCATCAATCAGCCCCAGCTGGCCCTGCGGTGCCAGCACCTCCACGATCTGCGCGTAGTGCTGGTCGGTGTGGGTCAGGCTGGCCACGTGTTCCACCTGGGGGATGCCCAGCCGGGCCAGGCCTTCGGCCAGCGGCAGGCTGTGGTCGATCACGTGGTGGGCGCCCATGGCGTACACCCAGTCCTGGGTATCGGGGCGCGAAGCGGTGCCGACCACCGTCAGCTGGGTCAGCTGGCGCGCCAGCTGCACCAGGATCGAGCCGACGCCGCCAGCGGCGCCGATCACCAGGAGGGTCTGGCCCTCACCACCGCCCTCGGCGATGCGCAGGCGGTCGAACAGCAGTTCCCAGGCGGTGATCGCGGTCAGCGGCAGGGCTGCCGCCGCGGCATCGTCCAGCGTGGCGGGCTTGCGGCCAACACTGCGCTCGTCCACCAGCTGGTATTCGGCATTGCTGCCGGGGCGGTCGATCACGCCGGCGTAGTACACCGCGTCGCCCGGCTGGAACAGGGTCACCTCGCTGCCCACGGCGTCGACCACGCCCACCGCATCCCAACCCAGCACGCGCGGGCTTTCTGTGGCGGCGCTGCGACGAACCTTGGTGTCGACCGGGTTCACGGCCACCGCGCGCACGGCCACGCGAAGATCGCGCGGGCCGGGCTGGGGCAGGTCCAGATCGATATCGACCAGGGCCTGGGGGTCATCGATGGGCAGGCCGGCGTGGGTATAGGCAATGGCGCGCATGGGGCGGTCCAAGGGGGAAAGGAAGGCACAGCGTGCGCCGCGCACGCCTGCCGGGAAAGGCGCAGAATCAGTCAGCACTTTCACTCTGGCGATGAAAATGATCCGCTTCGACGACCTGCAGCTGTTCGTCCGCACTGCCGCCCTGGGCAGCTTCTCGCAGGCCGCGCGCGAGGCCGACCTGCTGCCTGGCCAGGTGGCTGCGGCCGTGGCGCGGCTGGAACGCGAGCTGGACCTGCGCCTGTTCGTGCGCACCACCCGCAGCCTGCGCCTGACCGGCGAAGGTGCGCTGTACCTGCCCTATGCGCAGGAAGTGCTGGCCACCCTGCGCGAGGGCCAGGCACGGGTGCAGGGCGACGCGGCCGAACTGCACGGCACCCTGCAGTTGTCGGCGCCGTCGGATTTCGGCCGCAACCTGCTGCTGCCGTGGCTGGCGACCTTCCGCGCCGCACATCCGAAGCTGCGCCTGCACCTGCGGCTGTCCGACGAAGTTGCCGATGTATTCCGCGACCCGGTGGACGTGGCGATCCGCCTGGGCCAGTTCGACGATGCCAACTACGTGGCCCTGCCCCTGCTGGAGGGCAATCGCCGCGTGCTGGCCGCATCACCGGCCTATCTGCAGCGACGCGGTGTGCCGGCGCGGCTGGAGGATCTGCGCGAGCACGACTGCCTGGCCTACCAGCTCGGGGGACGCACCTACGACCGCTGGGCCTTCGAGGTGGACGGGCGCCGGGTGGTGGTGCCGGTGCGCGGTCCACTGGTCTGCGACGACGCCGACGTGGTGCGGCGTTGGGCGGTGGCCGGTGAAGGCATCACCTACAAATCCTGGCTGGACCTGCGCCAGGACGTGCAGGAAGGCCGCCTGCAGGTGCTGCTGGGTGGCGTGGGCAGCCATATTCCGCTGCAGCTGGTCTGCCCGCACCGCAAGCAGTTCTCGCCGGCGGTGCGGCAACTGCACGCGCAGCTGCACCAGCACCTGCAACCGCTGCTGTCCGGCCTGCCCGCTGGCGACGGCGGCCCCCTGTCCGCGGCCAGCGCGGTGGCCGACAATGGCGCCCCCCCGCAACAACAATGAGCCAAGCCATGCCGTGGATGGGCATCCAGGACCTGTGGACGTTCCTGCTCGCCGTACTGGTGTTCCTTGCCCTGCCCGGGCCCGGCACCTTCACCCTGCTCACGGCCACCGGCCGTGGTGGCGTGCGCGGTGGCTACACCGCCCTGGCCGGCCTGCTGGTGGGCGATCAGATCCTGATGTGGCTGGCCCTGGCCGGCGTGGCCGCGCTGCTGAAAGCCAACCCGCTGGTGTTCCACGCCGTGCAGTACCTGGGCGCGGCCTATCTGGTGTGGGTGGGCATCAGCCTGCTGCGCACGCCGAAGCCTGATGGCGGCGATGGCGGCCCGATCCGCATGCAGCCCGGCCGCTATTTCCAGCAGGCGATCCTGGTCAGCCTGCTCAATCCGAAGGCGATCCTGTTCTACATGGCCTTCCTGCCGCTGTTCATCGATCCCACCGCGCACCACGGCATCGCCACGTTCGCGGCGCTGGCCGGCATCATCTTCGTAGTCAGCGTGGCCTACTGCTCGCTGCTGATCGGTGCGGGCAACCTGGCGCGGCGGCGGTTGATCCAGCACCCGCGCGTGAGCACGGCGCTGCGCCGCGTGGCCGGCCTGTTCCTGGTCGGCTTCGGTATCCGCCTGGGGTTGAACGGGTAAGACAGCCCGGTAGAGTCGAGCTTGCTCGACTGCTTCGCGCTCTTCGTAGAGTCGAGCTTGCGCGACTGATTTTCCGTGCCAGTCGAGCAAGCTCGACTCTACGACTCCTTCAGTCGAGCAGGCTCGACGCTACGGTGCCAGGTCGATGCCGCGACGCTTCGGGTCGACCACCGGCGCGGCGCCAGCCGCGGTCAACTGCGCCAGCACCGTTTCAAAGTCATGTTCGCGACCGAAGGCATGTTCTTCCAGGGTCAGCGGCAGCAGCTGCAGGAAATCGAAGCGGCCGGAGGGCAGCTGCTGTGGGCCGGGGAAATGCGGCGAGGGAATGAACACCATTGCCTGCAGTTCGCTTTCGGCACGGTCCACCGGCATGCCCAGCTTCAAACGATGCCACGGCGCCAGCGGCCCGCCCGGCATGCGCGAATGGCACAGCAGCAGCTGGTAGGCGGTGAACCAGCGCAGGGTGGTCAGTGCCCACGGCGCTTCGTCGCGCGTTTCCAGCAGCAGTTCGACACCAAAGCCCGAATCGCCGTCCTCGTGCGCACCTTCCCAAGGGTTGGACAGGCCCGAGCTGACATACACCCAGTGCCGGCGCTCGCCATGTGGGGGGCAGGCGAATACGCCCACGTGCAGCCAGCGCGGATCGATGTCCTCCTGCTGGAACACCCCGCGCAGCAGGTCCATGTCCAGCGGGTAGATGCCCGGGCCGGTGTCGCCGAAGTGCTGCTTGTACAGGGTCTCTTCGCGGATTTCCCAGCTGCGTTCGAGCAGGGTGTCGTCGTCCATGGGGGGCATCGTGCGTCCTTGGCGGTTGCGGGCGGGGCGGCAGGATAGCGCGGCCCCGCCCGTCGTTTCAGCGGTCCACCGTGGCCAGCACGGCCTGCGGGTAGCGTGCCCCGGCCGCCGCATGCAGCGGGAACACCGCATCCAGTCGAGCCAGCACGTCCGCGCCCAGCTGTACCTGCAACGCGCCCAGGTTTTCCTGCAGCCGTGGCAGGCGCGTGGTGCCCGGGATCGGCACCAGGTGCGGACCCTGCGCCAGTACCCAGGCCAGGGCCAGCTGTGCCGGAGTGATCTCCAGCTCGGCGGCCAGCGCCTGCACCTGCGACACCAGCGCCAGGTTGCGGGCGAAGTTGTCGCCCTGGAAGCGCGGCGAACTGCGGCGGTAGTCGTCGGCCTCGAAATCATCCGGGCTGCGGATGGCACCGGTCAGGAAGCCCCGGCCCAGCGGCGAATACGGCACGAAGCCGATGCCCAGTTCGGCGGTGGTGGCCAGCACCCCATTTTGTTCCGGTTCGCGCGACCACAGCGAGTACTCGCTCTGCACTGCGGTGATCGGGTGCACCGCGTGGGCGCGGCGGATCGTGGCCGCCGAGGCCTCGGACAGGCCCAGCCAGCGCACCTTGCCCTGTTCCACCAGCCGCGCCATCGCACCGACGGTGTCTTCGATCGGCACCGCCGGGTCGACGCGGTGCTGGTAGTACAGGTCGATGTGGTCCACGCCCAGCCGGCGCAGGCTGTCCTCGCAGGCGGCCTGCACGTATTCCGGGCGGCCGTCGATGCCCCGTGCCTGCGGGTTGCCCGGGTCCAGCTTCAGGCCGAACTTGCTGGCCAGGAACACCTCGTTGCGGCGCCCGGCGATGGCGCGGCCGAGCAGGCGTTCATTGCTGTGCGGGCCGTACACATCGGCGGTGTCGAGCAGGGTGACGCCACGGTCCAGGGCCTGCTGGATCAGGGTGATGGCCTCGTCTTCGCTGCCGCGCCCGCCGTAGAAGGCACTCATGCCCATGCAGCCCAGGCCCAAGGCGGACACGGTGGGGCCGGCGGGGCCGAGGGTGCGGGTGGTCATCGGTGTGGGGTTCATCGGGAAGTCTCCGGGTGGAAGTGGTCAGGCGCGCGGCTGCAGGCGGGTGCCGCCGCTCATCAACATGCGTGGCAGCGGCATCTGCAGGAAGTCGTGCGGGAAGGACGGGGCGACGGCGCTGATCGCGTCCAGTCGGGCGATGACGTCGGCAGGCAGCTGCAGGTCCAGCGCGTCCAGGTTGTGCTCGAGCTGGGCCAGGGTGCGGGCGCCAACGATGGGCAGGGCACCGGCAGCGGGGCGCTGCAGCAGCCAGGCCAGCGCGACCTGGGCCGGGGAGTGCGACAGGTCCTGGGCGATCTGTCGGACTTCATCGGCGATCTGCAGCGAACGTGGGGTCAACGCGCCGTTGATCAGGGCGACGTTGCGGCGTGAGCCCCCCGGCGTGGCATCCAGCGCCTCGGGCGGGGCCAGATCGGCGGCGCTGTACTTGCCGGTCAGCACCCCGCTGCCCAGCGGCGACCAGGCCACCACGCCCAGGCCCAGCGCCTGCGCCATCGGCAGCAGTTCGTGTTCCACGCTGCGCTGGATCAGGCTGTACTCGATCTGCAGCGCCACCAGCGGGGCCCAGCCACGCAGGTCGGCCAGGGTCTGCATGCGTGCGATCTGCCAGGCCGGTGTATCGGAAATGCCGGCGTAGAGCACCTTGCCACTGCGGACCAGATCGTCGAAGCCGCGCATCACCTCGTCCACGCCGGTGGTGTCGTCCCAGGCGTGCAGGTACAGCACGTCCAGGTAGTCGGTACCGAGCCGGCGCAGGCTGTCCTCCACCGAGCGCAGCATGCTCTTGCGGTGGTTGCCGGCGTTGTTGGGGTCGCCCGGCACGGTGGCCAGGGTGTACTTGCTGGCAATCACCAGGCGGTCGCGCCGGCCCTGGGCGAAACGGCCGAGCAGGGTTTCGGCGCTGCCATTGGTGTAGTTGTTCGCCGTATCGACGAAATTGCCGCCACGTTCGACGTAGGCGTCGAAGATGCGACGGGCCTCGGCTTCATCCGCGCCCCAGCCCCAGTCGGCGCCGAAGGTCATCGTGCCCAGGGCCATCGGGCTGACCCGCAGGCCGGAGCGGCCCAGCAGGCGGTAGTGGTCGAGCGACATTGCAGGTCTCCATCACGCAGGCGGTACATCCGCCGGGGAAGCCAGCTTCCTCCTGTCGATCATGTGGATAAACTGCGTACAACCAAACTTACCTTGAAGGAAGGCTTCACAATGGACGCCTCTGCGCCGCTTACCGCTGTGGTCGCTTTCGTCCACGTGGCCGACCATGCCAGTTTCACCCGCGCTGCCGACGCCCTGGGGGTGTCGACCTCGGCGCTGTCGCAGAGCGTGCGC
Organism: Stenotrophomonas sp. B1-1; assembly: GCF_010894375.1. NCBI lineage: Bacteria > Pseudomonadati > Pseudomonadota > Gammaproteobacteria > Lysobacterales > Lysobacteraceae > Stenotrophomonas > Stenotrophomonas sp. B1-1. The sequence continues at coordinate 6,073 of NZ_JAAIUZ010000023.1, forward strand.
GCGCTGGAAGCACGGATGGGCGTGCGCCTGCTGCAGCGGACCACGCGGCGGGTGGGCCTGACCGAACACGGCGCACGCTTCCTGCAGCGCGTGCGCGGCGGCCTGGAGCAGATCGACCAGGCCTTCGCCGAGCTGGACAGCGCGCGCTCGGTGCCGGCCGGTCGGCTGCGGGTGACCTTGCCGCGCATCGTGGCTGATCGCATGGTGCTGCCGCGGCTGCCCGATTTCCTCGCCCGCTACCCGCAGGTGCAGGTGGAACTGTGCGTGGACCCGGCGCTGACCGATCTGGTGGCCGAGGGCTTCGACGCCGGCATCCGCCTGGGCGAATCGCTGGCGCAGGGGATGATTGCCGTGCCGGTTGGACCGCCCGAGCGACAGGTGGTGGTGGCCACGCCGACCTACTTCGAACGCCATGGCGTGCCACAGACCCCGCACGACCTGCAGGACCATGCCTGCATCGTGCACCGGCTGGCCAACGGCCGGTTGATGCCCTGGGAATTCAGCCGCCAGGGCCACGACCTGGAGGTGGAAGTCAGCGGCAGGCTGGTGTTCAACGATGCCGGTGTCGCCCATCGCGCCGTGCTGGATGGTCTGGGCATGGCCCAGGGCTTCGCCTCGCTGGTGGCCGACGATATTGCCGCCGGCCGCCTGCGAAGCGTGCTGCAGGACTGGCAGCCGCCATTCCCCGGCTTCCACCTGTATTACCCGGCGCGCGAACAGATGGCGCCCAAGCTGCGGGTGTTCATCGACCACCTGCGCGCGGGAATGCCTGAGCGGTAAACGCCGCTGTCCGGGTGGTGGCCACCCTTGGTTGGCCGCCGTTGATTTACTGCAGTCGAGCAAGCTCGACTCTACCCACCCGAAGCCGTCGGGTACGCCCGACGTGACCGGGTGACCGTTTATGCCGATTCCGTCACCCTGGTCGGGGCGCAGCGCGCGACAGGGCGGGCATGACCCCCGTCAGTGGTAATGCTGCGCTGCGTTGGGTCACACTCGGGAACTTGTCGTTCCAAGTCATCCCCTTCCGAGGCCTGCATGTCCCTGCTCCGGCGCAAGTCCCTAGATTCCGTCACCGACCATGAAGCCGGCCGGCGGCTGGTCCCGACCCTCAGCTGGCCGCACCTGATCGCCCTGGGTATCGGCGCCATTGTTGGCACCGGCATCTACACGCTGATCGGCGTGGGCGCCAACCTGGCCGGTCCGGCAGTGCTGATCTCCTTCGCCATCGCCGGCGCGGTGTGCGCCTGCGCGGCGCTGTCCTACGCCGAACTGTCGACCATGATGCCGGCCGCCGGCAGCGCCTATACCTATAGCTATAGCGCGCTGGGCGAAGTGTTCGCCTGGGTGGTGGGCTGGAGCCTGATCCTGGAGTACTCGCTGGTGGTGAGTACCGTGGCGGTGGGCTGGTCGGGCTACTTCGTTGGTTTCCTGCAGTGGGTGCACACCCAGTTCGGCATCGACATCACCCTGCCCGCAGCGCTGGCCGCCGGGCCGCACGTGGCCGGCGGCTTCATCAACCTGCCGGCCATCGTCATCACCTGGCTGGTGGCGCTGATGCTGATGGCCGGCACCAAGGAAAGCGCCACCCTCAACGCGATCCTGGTGGTGTTCAAGCTGATCGCGCTGGCGGTATTCGTGGCCGTGGCCCTGCCCGCCTTCGACAGCAGCAACCTGCAACCGTTCATGCCGCACGGCTTCGCCAAATCCATGGGGCCGGACGGCGTGGAGCGCGGCGTGATGGCGGCGGCGGCCATCATCTTCTTCGCATTCTATGGCTTCGATGCCATTTCCACCGCGGCCGAAGAAACCAAGAACCCGGGCCGTGATCTGTCGATCGGCATCATCGGTTCGATGGTTGGCTGCACCATCGTGTACGTGCTGGTGGCGCTGGCCGCCGTGGGCGCGATGAGCTATGCGGTGTTTGGCCAGAGCGCCGAGCCGCTGGCACTGATCATGCGTGAACTCGGCAGCCCCAAGGCCGCCATGTTCATCGGCGTGGTCGCCATCATCGCCCTGCCCACCGTGCTGCTGGCCTTCCTGTATGGCCAGAGCCGCATCTTCTTCGTGATGAGCCGCGATGGCCTGCTGCCGCGCCGCCTGTCCAAGGTCAGCGCGCGCACCGGTACGCCGGTGGCGACCACGTTGTTTACCGCCGTGGTGGTGTCGGCGCTGGCCGGTGTGGCGCGCCTGGACGAGATCGCGGCGCTGGCCAACGCCGGTACCCTGGCCGCGTTCACCGCCGTGGGCATCTGCCTGGTGGTCCTGCGGGTGCGCGAACCCAACCGCGAGCGCAGCTTCCGCACGCCGCTGGCGTTCGTGGTGGGGCCGCTGGCCGCACTGGGCTGCATCTACCTGTTCATCAGCCTGCCGCACACCACCCAGCTGTATTTCCTGCTGTGGAACGTGGTCGGCCTGGTGCTGTACTTCGTGTACAGCCGCCGCAATGCGGTGATCGCGCGCTGATCTGTAGGGTCGAGCAGAAGCAGTCGAGCATGGCTCGACTCTACAAAGGTGCGGTCGAGCACGGCTCGACTCTACCGAGTGGCGGCGTAAGCCTGCGCCTGGCGCATCACCCGCAGCAGGTTGCCGCCCCAGATGTCGGCAATCTGCTGCTCGGTGTAGCCCTTGCGCAGCAGCCAGGCGGTGATCTTCGGCAGCTGGCTGACATCGGGCAGATCGCTCAGGCCGCCACCGCCATCCCAGTCCAGGCCGATGCCCACGTGCTCCGGGCCGACCACCTTCAGGATGTGCTCGAAGTGGGCGAAGAAGTCGTCCAGGCTCGCGTGGCGTACCGGATGTTCGTGGTCCAGTGCCTGCTCGGCCTGCTGCAGGGCGACGCCCTGGGCGATGGTCATGCCTTCCCAGCCACCCATCTGCCTGCTCAGCGCTTCTTCGGCCTGCTTGCGTTCGGGCGTCTTGCCGGTATCGATCAGATAGCCGCCGTAGGCGTTCACCTGGATCACCCCGCCGGCCTTGGCCAGCTTGCGCAGGCGCGCATCATCCAGATTGCGCGGGTGGTTGTAGACCGCCTTGGCCGAACTGTGCGACAGCACGAACGGCACCGGCATCATCGCCAGCAGATCGTCGAACACGGCATCTGAGGCGTGCGACTGGTCGATGACGATGCCCAGCTTCACCGCCGCACGCACCAGATCCTTGCCGGCCGGGCTCAGGCCCTTCCACTCCGGCCCCTTGGGATCGGTGGCCGAATCGGCGAATTCGTTGTTGGCGAAATGCACGGTGCTGAGCAGGCGCAGGCCGGCACGGTGGTAGAAGCTCAGCAGCGTGGGGTCGGCCACCAGCGGGCTGGCGTTTTCCATGCTGATGTAGACCACGCGCTTGCCTTCGCCCTTGATCCGCGCGGCATCATCGGCGGTCAGCGCCAGCGCGAAGCGCTCGGGGTTGGCGGCCAGCATCTGCCGGATCTCCAGCAGGCGCTGCAGGCCATGGTCGCGCTCGGCCAGGTGGGCGGCAGCGCTGCGGTCGCCCTGGTCGGTGTAGATGGCCCAGAAGCCGCCATCCAGTGCGCCATCCACCATGCGCGGGTAGTCGACCTGCGAGAGCGCGTTGTGGTCGTGGCGCTGCTCGATGTCAAAGCCGCTGCGGCCGAAGTTGGCTGGCGTATCCAGGTGGCTGTCCAGGGTCAGCAGGCGCTGCTGCAGGGCCTTGGCTCGGGCCAGTTCCTGCGCGCTGAATTCAACGGCATGGGCGGACAGCGGCGCACTCAGCGCCAGGGCGAGCAGCAGGGACAGGCGACGCAACGACGGCATGGGCATCCACCGGCAATGGGAAGAGCACGACCATAGCGCCGCGGCGGCCATCACCGGTAGTGCCGGGCAGCCGCGCGCACTCCATTACACTCAGCGGCAGCCGCTATCGACAGCGGCAGCCCACACGCTGCGCCACCGCTGAAACGGAATTCCAATGTCCCATCCCGTGCCGCCACCGCTTCCCACCGTACACCCTGCGCCTGACAGCGCGCCGCTCAGCGTCGAGCAACTCAAGCGCGATGTGCTGCCGGCCTTGTTCCTGGGGCGCATCGACATCGGCCGCTACGGACCGGCCGACCTGGCCAGCGCCAGTGCGGAGCCGGCGTGGCAGGAAGGCAGTGCCCACGCGCTGGCCCGGGCACTGGCCGATCTGGTCAGCCGCCTTTCCGAACACGACCCCAATGCACTGCTGGAACGCGCCAGCTGGTGGGACCGGTTCACCGGTGCCGATATCGAACGGCAGCTGCGCCGGCGCATCGCGATGGGCGGCAACGGTGACGTGCTGTCCGAAGTCGAGCACCAGGCCGCTGCGGTGCGCAGCAGCGTGGACCGTTTGAATGCGCAGTTGGATGCACACGACGAACAGGGGGCGCGCCTGCAGATCTACATTGATGCAGGCGTGCAGTTCCTGCAGGAACTGCCGGCCGACAGCGGCACCAGCGACGATCCGCTGGTGCTGGACCGCCCTGTGGAACGCCTGCAGCGGCGGGTGGCGAACCTGACCGCACTGCTGGCCAGCCATTCGATGAGCCGCATCCAGGTGCAGCTGGCGCGCAACCACGCCATTGAACTGCTCGACCGCTACTGCGAAACCGTGCAGATCCTGCTGCCGATCTGGCGGCAGACCATCCAGGCCCTGCAGAACAGCGACAACGCCAGCCCGCAGATGGTGGCGCGTGCGGCACAAGCACAGGACCAGCTGAAACAGGCCCTGCAGCAGCTGCTGCGCACCTCCGGAGCACCGGCATGACGTCTTCCAGGACCGATCCACTGCAGGTGCCAGCAGCGTTGCAGCCGCGGGTCGAAGCCATTCCCGGCCTGCGCGCGCTGTACCGCCGGGGTTCGTTCGCGCGCACCCTGGGTCTGGCGTGTTTCGCGGTGCTGCCGGCCACGGCGCTGCTGTCCATCATGCTGCTGCAGGGCCTGACCGGCAGTCCGCCCTCGGCGCACGTTCCCGCCGGCTACGGCAATGTGCCTTCCACGCTCGCCCTGCTGGCATTGGCCAACCTGAGCATCGTGGGCGGCCTGCTGGTCTGGATGGGGTTCGGCCTGCGCAGGGTGCTGCTCAACCGCGGCGTGCGCCACTTCACCTTCTCGTTCGTGATCGGTGGCTCGGTGCTGGTGGCCCTGTTGGTGGGCAACGGCTTCGTCAGCCCCGACTTCAGCCGGTCTGAGGCCGGCGATGGCAGCAAGCTCGACAGCTCTCAGCTGCCCGCGCTCATCGACAGCCCGGGATTTGCCGCGCTCAGCCCGCAATGGCAGGGCTATCTACAGGCGCAGCGCTCACTGGCACGCGCCTCCGCGCCCCTGAACGACACCGGCCTGGCCATCGCCCGCGGCGAGGATATCGGCATCGCCGTGCCCGCTGTGATCCGAGCGCGCTTCGAAGCCAAGGCCAGGCTTCCCTATTCGGCAGGCAGCCAGGCGTGGCAACGCGACCACTGGCTGCGCAACGGTGTGCAGCATGTGGTTGGCCTGGCGATCGCCTGGTCACTGCTGCTGCTGATCGTCGCCGGCATCGGCCTGACCACGCTGGGGTACCACGTGCGCGGCCGGGCGCGGGTGATCAATGGCCTGCTGCAGCAGTTGCAGGGGCCATCGGCAGCGGGTGGGGCAGATGCAGCGTCGAGCCATGCTCGACTGAACTGATCTGCACCTGTCGCGTCGAGCGCGGCTCGACGCGACAGGTCGGAATCAGTCGACCACGCGGCAGAACACGGCCTTCAGGTAGCGCGATTCCTGCACGTGCGCCATGAACGGATGGTCCGGACCGGCGCCGGCCACCTTCAGGATCTGGATCGTGCGGCCGGAGAAGTACGCCGCGCGGCGCAGCATGTCCAGGAACTGGTCCTCGGCCACCAGGCCGGTGCAGGAGAACGTGGCGAACAGGCCGCCCGGCTTCACCACGCCCAGCGCCAGCTTGTTCATGTCCAGGTACTTCTTCAGCGCGGTGATCACCTGGTCGCGGTCGCGGGTCATCTTCGCCGGGTCCAGGATCACTACGTCGTACTGCTCGCCGCGGTTGGCGGCATCGCGCAGCCACGGGAAGATGTCGGACTGGACGAACTTCGGGCGCACGTTGTTCAGGCGCGAATTGCCCTTGGCAATCTGGATCACGTCTTCATCGATGTCGATGCCGACCACTTCCGACGCACCACGCGCGGCCGCGTACACGGCGAAGCCACCGGTGTTGCAGCACAGGTCCAGCACGCGCTTGCCTTCCACCTGCTGGCTCAGCCACTCGCGGTTCTCGCGCTGGTCGGCGAAGAAGCCGGTCTTGTGCGCACCGGCCGGGTCGGCACGGAACTTGATGCCGTACTCGGTGATTACCGACGCTTCGGTGGTGGTGTTGCCGTGGAAGTCGAAGCTTTCCTGCTTCTGCACGTGTTCGTCGGCGAAGCTGTGGAAGCGGCAGCCCGGGAACTGCTCGCGCAGCGCGTCGTAGATCCACTCGCGGTGGCGGAACATGCCGGCGGCGAAGAATTCGACCACCACCAGGTCGCCGTAGCGGTCGACCACCAGGCCGGACAGGCCGTCGCCTTCGCTGTGCACCACGCGCCAGGCGTCGGACACCGTGTCGAGCTTCAGCACCTCACGGCGCAGCGACACCGCCTGGGCAATCTTGCGCGAGAACCAGCCGGCATCCACCGGCACGTTCTGATCGATTTCAAGGATGCGCACGGCAATGCGCGAGTGCCCGTTGTAGAACCCGCGGCCGATGAATTCGCCATCAATGCCGACCACGTCGACGATGGAACCGGGCTTGGGGCGGACGGTCGGCTTCTCGACCAGTTTCTGGAAGATCCACGGGTGGCTGGAGCGCCACGCGTTCTTGAGGCGGACAACGGGAAGGGGGGTATTCATCCGCCTATTGTAGCCGGGGGGCGCTTTCGTAGAGTCGAGCTTGCTCGACTGGCGTTGCTGAACGGTCCCGTTCAGTCGAGCAAGCTCGACTCTACGAGGGCCCGGGCAGCCGGGGTCGGATCCCCGCAGGGGCTCTGACCCCGATCAGCCGTGGTAGGTGCCAACCTTGGTTGGCACGCTGGTCGGGGTCAGAGCCCCTGCGGGGATCCGACCCCGGCTGGTCGGCCATTTGACGGCGGGCCGGCCAGGCCGCAGAATCGGCGCCAGAAGGGGAGTAGCTCCCAGACGTTGTCGCCGTCAATTCGAGCCCGCAGGCTCCGGTGCAACGGCAATCCCACCCGCGTGGGGTTGCGAGCGAGACCTTCGCCGTACTGGCGAAGCTCTGTCCCTGGATCCCCCTCCCGATCCTCCGTTGCAGATCCTCGCCGTACGGCCTGGCATTCATCTTTCCAACGGATATTCCCAATGCAGACGATCGGTAATGTGTGGATGTGGGGCGGCTTCGTGGCGGTGGTGATCATCGCCCTGCTGGTCGACCTGGTGTTGATGCGTCATGGCGGCCCGCACAAGGTCACCTTCAAGGAAGCCCTGTGGTGGTCCATCGGCTGGGTCGCCCTGGCCCTGCTGTTCAACGCGGGCCTGTGGTTCTACCTCAGTGAAACCGCCGGCCAGGTCGTGGCCAACAAGGTGGGCCTGGAGTTCCTGACCGGCTACCTGGTCGAAAAGGCCCTGGCGGTGGACAACATCTTTGTCTTCCTGATGATCATGAGCTACTTCGCGGTGCCGGAGGAACAGCGCCAGAAGGTGCTGATCATCGGCATCCTGGGTGCGATCGTGCTGCGTACGATCATGATCTTCGCTGGCAGCGTGCTGATCAGCCAGTTCCATTGGCTGCTCTACGTGTTCGGCGCCTTCCTGCTGTTCACCGGCTGGAAGATGTGGTTCGCCGCCGGCCAGGAACCGGATCTGGAAACCAACCCGGCGCTGCGCTGGATGCGCAAGCACCTGCGCCTGCTGCCGGGCTATGAAGGCAACGCGCTGAGTGTGAAGCGCGATGGCGTGCGCTGGTTCACCCCGCTGTTCGCGGTGCTGATCCTGATCGCGGTGACCGACGTGATCTTCGCCGTGGACAGCATCCCGGCCATCTTCGCCATCACCACCGACCCGTTCATCGTGCTCACCTCCAACGTGTTCGCGGTGCTGGGCCTGCGCGCCATGTTCTTCCTGCTGGCCGGCATGGCTGACCGCTTCCACCTGTTGCCGTACGGTCTGGCGCTGGTGCTGGGCTTCATCGGCATCAAGATGATGATCATCGACCTGTTCAAGATCCCCACCCCGGTGTCGCTGGGCGTGGTGGCGGTGATCATCGCCGCGACCGTGGTGCTCAGCCTGAAATACCCGCCGAAGGAAGGCACCGGCGCGGCCTGATCCTGGCCGGGCCTGCAACACGGCCGGCGGGATTGTCCCGCCGGCCGCGCCCACTCTCCCGCAGCGGTGGCCTTGGTTTCGCGCCAGCCACCGCCATTGCTGAAGCATGGACAACAACGCGCCCCTGCCCGCCGGCGACGTGCCGGCCCCCCGCAATGACCGCCAGCGCATCGTGCGGGCGTTCAACACCAGCCTGGCCGCCGTGCTGGTGCTGGTGGTCGTGTTCGCCCTGCAGGGCAGCTTCGACTGGCGGCCATGGGCGGTGGCCCCGCTGGAAGCCAAGGGCCTGCTGGGCCTGATCGGTGGGCCGATGCTGCACGCTTCGGTGGAGCACATCGCCGCCAACAGCATCGCGATCCTGATCCTGGGCACCTTGGCCGGCAGTGTCTATCCGAAGGCAACCCTGCGTGCCCTGCCCCTGCTGTGGCTGGGTTCGGGCGTTGGCGCATGGATGCTGGGCAACCCGGGCAGCGTGCACCTGGGCGCCAGTGGCGTCACCCACGGGCTGATGTTCCTGCTGGCCAGCCTGGGCCTGCTGCGCCGCGACCGTGCGGCCATCGCCACCGGCCTGATCGGCATGCTGTTCTACGGCGGCATGCTGATGACCATCCTGCCGCATGCCGACGGCGTGTCGTGGCAATCGCACATGGGCGGTGCCTTTGCCGGCATCATCGCCGCCCTGCTGTTCCGCAACGCCGACCCGCTGCCGCCGCGCCCGCACTACAGCTGGGAAGACGAAGAAGACGAGGTGCAGCCGCTGGCCGACGACGAGCTGGAGCCGCCGTCGCCGCAGCGCGTGCCGGTGCTGTGGCAGCCGCGCGAAGGGCAGGATTACGTGGTGATTCCGTTCCGCCGGCCGGAAGACCCGCGCGGTTGACCGGTGCCGGGGTCAGATCCCCGAAGGGGCTCTGACCCCATTCGGGGTCTTCACGGCCCGGTAGTGGCCGACCTTGGTCGGCGCGGTTGTTGTGTGCCAACCAAGGTTGGCACCTACCACGGGTGCATCAATCCGCCGCATTCCCCGCCGCGCCCGTGCCATCCACCGCCTGCCGGCCCAGTGCCGGGTCATCGGTGAAGAACGCATCGATGCCCGTCGCCAGGTAGGCGCGCATTTCCGCAATCGAACCTTCCGGGTTGCGCGCGTTGTCCGCGCCCTTGCGCAGGTTGCTGGCCTGGAAGTGGTTTTCCGGGCGGAAGGTGTAGGGAATGACCAGCAGCCCGGCCGCATGCGCATCGCGTACCAGGGTCGTGGGCGTACCCAGCGCGCCATCGGCCTGCAGCGGAATGATCGAGCGCAGCTCCGGGCCGATGCCATCGGCATAGGTGGCGATCTGCTCAAGACCGGCCGGGGTCATCATCTGTGCGTAGGTCAGGCTGCCACCGGCCTTGGCGATGTCCGCCGGCTTCACCTCGCCCTTCCACATCAGCTGCAGCAGGCGGATGTTGCTGCCGCGCCCCAGCTTGCCGCGCAGGTAGCGCAGGTTGGCGGTCTCGAACGACTGGATGGTGACTGGGCCGACGTTGGTATACGCGTTGCCACGCAGCGCGGCCAGCAGTGCGTCTTCCATCGGCAGGCCGATGGACTGGAAGTAGGTCGGGTGCTTGATCTCCGGCACCAGGCCGATGCCGCGGTTGGCACGCCCGGCCTGCTGCACCAGGAAGGCCAGGATCTCGTCCAGGGTGGCGATGCGGAACTGGCCATCGAAGGCGGTGCTGCGCAGCTCGGGCAGGCGCTCGCGGGTGTACAGGGTCTTCAGCTCGGCCAGGGTGAAGTCTTCGGTGAACCAGCCGGTCACGCGCTGGCCGTCGATCACCTTGGTGGTCTTCCGCTTGGCGAATTCTTCGTGCTCGGCCACGTCGGTGGTGCCGCCGATCTCGTTCTCGTGGCGGGCCACCATCACCCCGTCCTTGGTCATCACCAGGTCCGGTTCGATGTAATCGGCGCCATCGGCAATCGCCTGGGCATACGCGGCCAGGGTGTGTTCGGGCAGCAGCGCACTGGCGCCGCGGTGGCCGTAGACCAGCGCCTTGGGCGCGGCCGGGGTGGACGATTCAGCACTCATGGCCACCGATGGTGCCACGGCCAGCGACAACAGCAACGCACAACCCCACGACTTCACTGCGACGTCCCCAAACGGTCTGTGATGGCCGTCAGTATGCGGCGGGAATGTGACAGCCGGGGGAAGCAGGGGGTCGGATCCCCGCAGGGGCTCCGACCCTGGCTTCTGGCTTGGGCCTTATGCCAACCAAGGTTGGCATCTACCAGAGGCAGAGCCTATTTGCCGATGCAGAAGCTGGAGAAGATCCTGCCCAGCAGGTCATCGGCGCTCATCTGGCCGGTGATCTCGCCCAGCGCGTCGTGCGCCAGCCGCAGTTCTTCGGCGGCCAGTTCCAGGTGTTCGTGGGCCAGCTCGCCATCGGCGCGCTGCGCGTGTTCCTGCGCGCGTTCGATCGCATCCACGTGGCGGGTGCGCGCGGAGAACTCACCGTCCACCTGCTCCCCTGCCCCGGCCGAGGCAATGCTGCGCAGGCGCGCGTGCAGGTCCTCCAACCCCGCGCCGGTTGCCGCCGAAACGAACACCCGGTCCGGGTCGTCCAGCGCAGGCAACGCGTCCAGCAGGTCGGATTTGTTGTGGATGTAGACCTTGTGCGGCACGTCGGCCACGGCCTGCCCTAGCGCGGCCTCGCCGGCAGCCGGGTCGCGCGCGTCCAGCACGATCAGGGCCAGGTCGGTGCGCTCGATCTCCACATGGGCGCGGCGCATGCCTTCGCGTTCGATGACATCGCCGCCGTCGCGCAGGCCGGCGGTGTCGACCAGGGTCAGCTCCAGCCCGTCCAGGCGGATGGTCTCGCGCAACGTGTCGCGGGTGGTGCCGGCGATGTCGGTAACGATCGCGCGTTCGCTGCCGGCCAGTGCGTTCAGCAGCGAGCTCTTGCCGGCATTCGGCGGGCCGATCAGCACCGCATGCAGGCCATCGCGCAGGCGGCGGCCGCGCTCGGCATCACGGCGCAGCAGGGCCAGGTCGCCGCGCGCCTGTTCCAGCCCACGCCGCACCTGCGCGCCACCCAGGGTATCCAGCGGTTCGTCGGCGAAGTCGATGGCCGCTTCCACGTGGATGCGCAGCAGCACCAGTTGTTCCACCACGGTGTCGATGCGGCGCGAGAACACGCCGTCCAGTGAACGCCGTGCAGCACGCGCGGCACGGTTGTCACCGGCAGCGATCAGGTCGGCGATGGCTTCGGCCTGGGCCAGATCCAGTTTGCCGTTGAGGAAGGCGCGTTCGCTGAACTCACCCGGCCGCGCCTGGCGCGCACCGAGCGCGATGCAGCGCGCCACCAGTTGCTGCAGCAGCACCGGGCTGCCGTGGCCCTGCAGTTCCACCACCTCTTCGCCGGTGAAGCTGTTCGGCGCCGGGAACCACAGCACGATGCCATCGTCGATCACCTCGCCGTCGGCATCACGCAGACGTGCGTAGTGGGCGTGGCGCGGGCGCAGCGTGGGCGCGCCGAGCGCGGTGGCGATGGCGGCGGCTCGCGGGCCGGACAGGCGCAGCAGGCCGACACCGCCTGCGCCCGGCGCGCTGGCGATGGCGACGAGGGTATCGGTGCGGGTCACATCGTTCATGGCTCAGAGCTTCTCCAGCTGTGCGCGCGCCTGTGCGGCACCACTGCCCTGCGGCTGCAGCGCCAGGTAGGTGGTGTAGGCCTGCTTCGCCTTGGCCTTGTCGCCGGCGTTGAAGTAGGCATCGCCCAGGTTGAGATGGGCGACCGCGCGCGACGGGTCGATCTTCAAGGTGTTTTCCAGCCAGCGCGCCGCTTCGGCGTAGCGCTGCTGGCGGTAGTAGACGAAGCCGAGGTTGTTGGCGGCCTGGGCGAAGTCCGGACGCAGCTTCAGCGCCTCGGCGAACTGCGCGGCGGCTTCGTCGTACTGCTTCTCGCGGTACAGTTGCAGGCCGCGGTCGTTGGCCTGCTGCGCGCGCTGGCGGTCCGAGGCCGGGCCGGCGGTGGGCACCACCAGCTTGGCTTTGCCGCCCTGCAGGTCGGCCACGGTCACCGGCGCCTGGGTGTTCTTGGCGTCCTGCGCCGCGTCCACCTTGTTGTTCAGCGCGATCGCATCGGCGGTCAGCTGGCGGGTATCGGCGTTGAGGTATTCCTGGCTGTCCGGCACCTGGAACACGAACTCGCCGCCCTGCGAACCGGGCAGGCTGCCGAAGGCCGGGGTCTGCTGCGAAACCGCCGACACCGCCGGCGCCACGTAGGCGGCCAGCTCGGTACCGGTGATCAGGCCATCGCCATTGAGGTCGCCCTTGCCGGCCAGCGCCTGCAGCAGCACCCAGGTGAACACCGAATGGCCGTTCGGGCCGGCATCGGCCACCTGCTGGTCGGCGCCGCCGGCGGTCAGCATCTGCCGCGCGCTGCGGCGTGCATTCTCGCGCAGGAACGACGACGACGAAGGGCCGCCGCGGGTCAGACCCAGGCCGCTGTAGCAGGCATCCATCACGAACATCACGTGCTTGGCCTGCATGCTCTCGGCGATGTTCTGGATATCGGTCATCGCGATGGCGTCGGTGGCGAATTCCTTCGGGTCCGAATCGACGGGAATGATGTAGCCAAGGTCGCGTCCCGAGGCGAGCTGGCGGGTCGCGCCGTGGCCAGCGAAGAACACGAACACGCGATCGTTCTTCCCGGTGCGGTCGTCGGCCAGGCGGTCGTGGAAGGCGGCCAGGATGTTGTTGCGGGTGGCCTGTTCGTTCTTCAGCACGATCACCTGCGAAGACGGGAAGCCGAACTGCCCGGTGAGCGTATCGGCCACCGCCTGCGCATCGTGGCTGGCGTATTCCAGCTTCGGCCACTTGGCGTAGTTGTCGATGCCGACCACGATCGCCCACGATTTCTCGTAGCCGGTGGTGACGGTGGCATCGTTGCTGGCGCCCTTGCGCGGGCGCGCGACGGTGAATTCGCGGCCGTTCCAGCCGGCGAACTGGTAACCGTCGGCAATCAGGCGATCGAGGATCTGCGGCAGCGCCTTCACCGCGCGGTCGTGGATATCGTGGAACAGGATGATGCCGCGCTGTTCCTTGTTCACCTGGCCCAGCACGCGCTGCACGATCGATTCCGGCACCGGGTCGGCCCAGTCCATGGAATCGATGTTCCACATGATCGACTTCAGCCCTGCTTCGTTCAGCAACTGCAGGCCTTCGGCGTTGCGTGCCCCATACGGGAAGCGGAACAGCGGCGCGCGCTTGCTGTCCACGTCCTTCAACAGGGTGTCGGTGTCCAGCACCTGCTGTCGCAGCGCATCGCCGGTGGTGCGCGAGAGCTGGGCGTGGGTCAGGCTGTGGTTGCCCACCGCGTAGCCTTCTTCCATCAGGCTGCGGCTGATCTTGGCCATCGGCCCCAGGGTGACCTTGCCGTCGGCTTCCACCTTGCCCAGGTTGCGGCCCACTTCGAAGAACACGCCCGGCACGTCGTAGCGCTTGAGGATGGCCACCACTTCATCGGTGTAGGCCTTGTGCGGGCCATCGTCGAAGGTCAGCACCACGGTCTTCGGCGGCAGGTCGCGGCCGAAGATCTCGCGGTCGCTGTCCTTCATCGACATCGGGTACGGCTCGATCACCCCGTAGTCGCGCAGGATCGCCTCGCGGCTGTAATCCTTGTGCAGGTGGGCGATGTAGTCGTCCCACTTCTCGCGCTTCAGGTCGATGGCGCGGGTGCGCTCGAAGCGGCTGAAGATGCGGGTCAGTTCCTGGTTGTAGTTGCGTTCGATCTCGTCCAGCGCGTCCAGGTCTTCGCCGATGCGCTGGTGCAGCTTCACTGCCGGCAGCGAGGAATCGGTACCGACACGGTCGTGCAGGTCACGCAGCACTTCGCGGAACGCCAGGCGGTCGGCGTCGAACAGCTCCGGCGCCGATTCGATGTAGTCCAGCACCGTGCCCAGGGTGGCGAAGCGCTGGGGGCTGCCACTGCGCAGCAGGCCGTCGAACTGCGCGGCGATGGCGCCGCGCTGCTCCAAGCCATCGTGGAACAACTGCTGGCCGATACGCGTGGAGGTGCCACGGTCGGCGGCGCTCTGCTGCTCTTCGTCGGCCAGCAGCACCACGATGCGGCGGTAGCCATCGAGCTGCTTCTGCAGCGCAGCCAGCAGCGGCGCGGCGGCCGGATCAGCGGCGGCGGCGGCCTGTGCGCTGGGCTGGGTCACCGCGCTCGCCGGCGCCTTCGCGTCCTTGTCGCCACAGCCGGCAACGACCAGGGTCAACAGCAGCGAGGGCAGGAACAGGCGGAACGACGGCACTCGCGGCATGGCAGACTCGAAGGTGGGAGAAGCGGTGTGCGGGCGATTCTACCCCCGCATGCGAAAAGCCCGCCTTGCGGCGGGCTTTTGCGTCGTTTGGACCGGGTCGGGTTACTTCTTCTTGACCGGTGCCGGGGCGGTGCTGGCGGCAACCGGCTCGCTGCCGTGGCGCTTGGTCATCCACCACTGCTGCAGCAGGCCCAGGCCGCCGTTCACCACCCAGTACAGCACCAGGCCGGACGGCATGAAGGCCATCATGACGCCGAACACCAGCGGCATGAACTGCATCATCTTCTGCTGCATCGGGTCCATGCCCGGTGCCGGGGTCAGCTTCTGGGTGAACCACATCACCGCCACGTTGATGACCGGCAGGATGAAGTACGGGTCGCGTGCGGTCAGGTCCTGGATCCAGCCGAACCAGGGCGCCTGGCGCAGTTCGACCGATTCCACCAGCACCCAGTACAGGGCGAAGAAGATCGGCATCTGGATGAGGATCGGCAGGCAGCCGCCCATCGGATTGATCTTTTCCTTCTTGTACAGCTCCATCATCGCGGTCTGGAACTTCTGGCGGTCATCGCCATAGCGTTCCTTCAGCTGCGCGATGCGCGGCTGGAAGCGACGCATCTTCGCACCGCTCTTGTACTGGGTGGCCGACAGCGGGTACAGCACCAGCTTCAGCAGCACCACCAGGCCGACGATCGCCCAGCCCCAGTTGCCGACCAGCTTGTGCACCTGGTTCAGCACCCAGAACAGGCCCTGGCCGATCACCGCCATCATCGAGAAGCGGCTGTAGTCGACCACGCGGTCCAGGCCCGGCACGTCTTCCTTGGCGATCTGGTTCACCAGCTTCGGGCCCACCCACAGGCGGGCCTCGGTGCTGGTGGACTGGCCCGGGGCCACGGTGAAGGCCGGGCCACGCGCTTCGATCAGGTCACGACCGGCTACCTGCGACAGCACGTAGTGAGCGGTCTGGTCCTTCTGCGGAATCCACGCGGTGAAGAAGTGGTGCTGCAGCATCGCCAGCCAGCCGCCGGTGATGTTCTGGTTCAGCGCGCCATCTTCCAGATAGTCCTTGAAGGCACGGCGCTGGTACTTCTTGTCGTTGTCGTACCAGGTCGCGCCATTGAAGCTGAACGAATCCGGGTTGGTCATGCTCCGCGACAGGATGGTCGGGGTGCGGTCCAGGGTGCGGTAGACGTAGCCGTTCCACGGCGCGGCGCCGGCATTGATCACTTCGTCCTTGAAGCGCACGGCGTACTCGTTGCGCGAGACGGTCAGGGTGCGCTTGATGGTCACGCCGTTGGCGGTCCATTCGAACGGGATCTGCAGTTCGTTCTGGCCGTCGGCCAGCACAAAGTCGCGGGTATCACCGACCAGCTTGAAGCCGTCGGCGCCGGGCACCGGGGCGCTCTTGTCTTCGCTGGCCCAGCCGCTGATCGCGCTGTAGGGGTGCGCGGGGTCTTCGGTCAGCAGGCGAACCGGCGGGCTGCCTTCATCCTTGCTCTGCGGGAACTGCAGCAGCTCGGCGTCCAGCACGCGGCCGCCGTCCAGCACCAGGCGCAGCACGTCGGTGGTGACGGTCACGCGCTGGGCAGCCGGGGTCGCGCTGGCCTGGGCCTGGGTCGCGGCGGCCTGACCCGGCGCGCCGGGAACCTGTGCACTGGGGATGCTGCCCGGGGTCGCGCCCGGAACGCTCTGTGCAGCGGCCGGGGCCGAGCTGCTGGTCGGGGCCGGGGTCGGAGCGGCCGTTTCACGGCTCCACTCCATCCACAGCAGCACGGCCACCATCAGCCAGGCAAAAATGAGGAATACGCGGGTCTGGTTCATCAGCGGGCAGGCTCAGCGGGGCCGGAACGCGATGCCGGCTCGGTCAAAGAGGGAGTTGCGATGCCATCAGGCGGCGGCATTGTGCCGTCCACGCCCGGCGCGGGCAATGCGCGCAGGCGCCGCAGCAGGCGCAGGAAGGCCTGGCGGATGTCGTCGTTGCTGGCAGAACGCGCAGCACTACGGGCCACGACGACGAAGTCGCCTGGCTGGATGTCGGTACGTGTCTGACGCAGGATGTCGCGCAGGACGCGCTTGATCCGGTTACGCCCAACGGCGTTCGGATCAACCTTGCGGGAAACCGCCAGACCCAGCCTGGCCGGCCGGTCAGCCGGCAGCCAGTGCAGGGTCATCAGCGGATCGGACACACGGCGGGAGCCGTTGAAGACCGTTGAATATTCGGCACGCGTGCGAACCCGCGCAGAGCGAGGGAATCGCTTGCGCGGGTCTGCAGTATTCACTGTCGAAGGGATTGCGTCTGCCGCGGTGAGCGGCATGGCAATCAGGCGCTCAGGACTTTGCGGCCCTTGGCGCGGCGACGCGACAGGATCTTGCGGCCGTCAGCGGTCTTCATACGGGCACGGAAGCCGTGGTCGCGCTTACGCTTGAGGTTGCTGGGCTGGTAGGTGCGCTTGGTGGCCATGTGGGCCTCTCGTATGAATGGGACGGGAAAGAACCGGAAATTCTAGAGAGGTCGCCCCCCTCCCGTCAACCCCTGTTGACTACGCGAATTCACCGGCCTGTGCAATAGCTGTGGATGTTTTTGTGAATAAGTGGGGGACAACCATTCCGAAGGCGCGCGCGCGGTGGTAGTCTGAGCCATCCATTTCCCCCTTTCCGGCCTGTGTCTGGGCGCGTTGTCGCGCCTATCCACCGGCCACCGGACGATTATTGCCGATGGATGCCTGGACCCGAAGTCTCGAACGCCTCGAAGCGGAGTTTCCGCCGGAAGACGTTCACACCTGGTTGAAGCCACTGCAGGCCGATCTGCGCGTGGACAGCCTGGTGCTGTATGCACCGAACGCCTTCATCGTCGACCAGGTGCGCGAGCTGTACCTGCCGCGCATCCGCGAACTGCTGGCCCATTTCGCCGGTTTCAGCGACGTTTTTCTTGAAATCGGCTCGCGCCCGCGGCCCTCGGACACGCAGAACGCGCCGGTTTCGAGCCCGGCAGCGGCCGTGGCTGCAGAACCGCAGGTGCCGTTTGCCGGCAACCTGGACAACCACTACACGTTTGCCAACTTCGTGGAAGGCCGCAGCAACCAGCTGGGTCTGGCCGCGGCGTTCCAGGCGGCGCAGAAGCCGGGCGACCGCGCGCACAATCCGCTGCTGCTGTACGGGGGCACCGGCCTGGGCAAGACCCACCTGATGTTTGCCGCCGGCAATGCCATGCGCCAGGCCAATCCGGGGGCGAAGGTGCTCTACCTGCGTTCGGAACAGTTCTTCAGCGCGATGATCCGGGCCCTGCAGGAAAAGACCATGGATCAGTTCAAGCGCCAGTTCCAGCAGGTGGACGCGCTGCTGATCGATGACATCCAGTTCTTCGCCGGCAAGGATCGCACCCAGGAAGAGTTCTTCCACACCTTCAACGCGCTGTTCGACGGCAAGCAGCAGATCATCCTGACCTGCGACCGGTACCCGCGCGAAGTGGAAGGCCTGGAAGCGCGCCTGAAGTCGCGGCTTGCCTGGGGCCTGTCCGTCGCGATCGAACCGCCGGACTTCGAGACGCGCGCAGCGATCGTGCTGGCCAAGGCACGCGAGCGCGGCGCGGAGATTCCCGATGATGTTGCGTTCCTGATTGCCAAGAAGATGCGCTCCAACGTGCGCGACCTGGAAGGTGCGCTCAATACCCTGACCGCCCGCGCCAATTTCACCGGCCGCGCGATCACCACCGAATTCGCCCAGGAAACCCTGCGCGATCTGCTGCGCGCCCAGCAGCAGGCGATCAGCATTCCCAACATCCAGAAAACCGTGGCCGACTACTACGGGCTGCAGATCAAGGATCTGCTGTCCAAGCGCCGGACCCGTTCGCTGGCCCGCCCGCGTCAGGTCGCCATGGCCCTGACCAAGGAACTGACCGAACACAGCCTGCCCGAGATCGGCGACGCCTTTGCCGGTCGCGATCACACCACGGTGCTGCACGCCTGCCGTCAGATCCGCACCCTGATGGAAACCGACGGCAAGCTCCGCGAGGACTGGGACAAGCTGATCCGGAAGCTGAGCGAATGATGCACCGACGCCGATAAGGCGTCATCGCACAAAACGGTGCAGAATCCGGTAGCAAGCGCGGGATGAGTTGTGGATAAAAAAGCGGTTTGAAATCGCTGCAGATTTATCCACAGCTTTCCCCACCCCTTGGGGGTCGGTAATGCAGAGGGTTTCGCGGTCTGAAAACTCTTTAATTACAAAGACTTAGGGTTGTTTTCCAGCAATTCTGTCTCTACCAGCACCACCAAGCTTTTGATTTATTCCACATTTTTTTAAAGCATAGGGGCACGGAACCACATGCGTTTCACACTGCAGCGCGAAGCCTTTCTCAAGCCGTTGGCACAGGTCGTCAACGTGGTCGAACGCCGCCAGACCCTTCCGGTTCTGGCCAATTTCCTGGTCCAGGTGCAGAACGGCCAGCTGTCGCTGACCGGTACCGACCTGGAAGTGGAGATGGTGTCGCGGATCGCGGTTGAAGATGCCCAGGACGGCGAAACCACCATTCCCGCCCGCAAGCTGTTCGAGATCATCCGCGCCCTGCCCGACGGCAGCCGGATCACCGTCTCGCAGACCGGTGACAAGATCACCGTGCAGGCCGGCCGCAGCCGCTTCACCCTGGCCACCCTGCCCTCCAACGACTTCCCGTCGGTGGACGAAGTGGAAGCCACCGAGCGCGTGGCCATTGGCGAAGCGACCCTGAAGGAACTGATCGAACGCACGGCGTTCGCGATGGCCCAGCAGGACGTGCGCTACTACCTCAACGGCCTGCTGTTCGATCTGCGCGGCGATGCCCTGCGGACCGTGGCCACCGATGGCCACCGCCTGGCCCTGTGTGAAACCGATCTGGCCAAGCCCAGCGGTTCCAAGCGCCAGATCATCGTGCCGCGCAAGGGCGTGACCGAACTACAGCGTCTGCTGGAAAGCGGCGATCGTGAGATCGAGTTGGAAGTCGGCCGCAGCCACGTGCGCGTGAAGCGCGACGATGTCACCTTCACCTCGAAGCTGATCGACGGCCGCTTCCCGGACTACGAAGCGGTGATCCCGATTGGCGCCGATCGCGAAGTGAAGGTGGACCGTGAAGCGCTGCGTGCCTCGCTGCAGCGCGCCGCGATCCTGTCCAACGAGAAGTACCGCGGCATCCGCGTGGAAGTCTCGCCGGGCAACCTGAAGATCAGCGCGCACAACCCGGAGCAGGAAGAAGCCCAGGAAGAGATCGAAGCCGACACCACGGTGAGCGACCTGGCCATCGGCTTCAACGTGAACTACCTGCTGGATGCCCTGTCCGCCCTGCGCGACGAGGAAGTCATCATCCAGCTGCGCGATTCCAACTCCTCGGCGCTGGTGCGTGAATCCAGCAGCGAGAAGTCGCGCCACGTGGTGATGCCGCTGCGTCTCTGACGCTTGCGTTGTTCCACGTGAAACAAGAAGACGCCCGGGAGATCCGGGCGTTTTTTTTTGTTCCACGTGGAGCATTACCGAGAACAGGCGGATGACGGTGGCCACGTCATCGATGGGAGACGCACATGGCTGCGGTGGTCGGAGTCGATTCCTTCGACCCCGGGTCTGCGCTGACTTCGCAGGTCAACAGTCGGCGAGGCGAAGCCGCATCTGCTGACGTTACTGTCCACAGGCCTGGATTCGTGCGCTCGAGGGCGTCCCAAGCTTTTAAATCTGGGTATAAATCTAAAGCATGGTGGTGCTGGTAGAGCCAGATTTCGTGGAAAACAGGCTTATCTCTTTGTTTTTAAAAAGATTTATGACCCTGAAACCCCCTGTATATCGGGCTCTGGGGCTGGGGGGGAAGCTGTGGATAGTTTTACCAGCGGTCAAAACCGGCTTTTTTATCCACAGATTGTCCATGGCTTGTGTATAAGTCATACAGACCTGCTGTGGACAGCGTGGAACGCAGCGCCTGAATTTCTTGAAATCTGTGGAACGCTCGGCTGCTCCGCCCCGCAGATTTCAAGCAATCAACGCACTGGCTCGCCCGCTGCCCTGCGCCGCATTGCGCGACGGGACCTGGCGAAGGCGAAAATCTGTTGAATTCTGCTCACGCCAGCCCTGCCAGGGCCCGCAGATTTCAAGAAATCCACGCTGTTCCAGCGGCCGGCATGGGCAGCAATCGGCACGGCTGCACGTGGAACCCACTTGGTGTCCGAAACGCGCGTTGCCGTCGCCCGCCATGCCCCCGCAACACGGTGCCGGCCTTGACCGATGCAGTAAGCTGATGGATTCCCTGCCCTGTTGCCGCCCCGCGCGGCTGGTCCCCCGCGTCCCATGCTGATCCGCCGCCTCGCCTTGAACCAATTGCGCCGCTTCAGTGCCGTGGAGCTGTCGCCCCAGCCGGGGCTGAACCTGCTGACCGGCGACAACGGTGCGGGCAAGACCAGTGTGCTGGAAGCGCTGCACCTGATGGCCTATGGCCGTAGCTTCCGCGGGCGCGTGCGCGACGGACTGGTCCGCCAGGGCCAGGAAGCGCTGGAGATCTTCGTCGAATGGGACGAACAGCGTTCCAGCCACCCGCCCCACCGCCGCAAGGCTGGCCTGCGCCATAGCGGGCAGGAATGGAAAGGCCGGCTGGATGGCGAGGATGTGGCCCAGCTCGGCAATCTCTGTGCGGCCCTGGCGGTCGTGACGTTCGAACCCGGCAGCCATGCCCTGGTCAGCGGCGGCGGTGAACCGCGTCGGCGCTTCCTGGATTGGGGCCTGTTCCACGTGGAACCAGACTTTCTTTCGCTGTGGCGCCGCTACTCCCGTGCACTGAAGCAGCGCAATGCGCTGTTGAAGCAAGGCGGGCCCTCGCGGATGCTGGACACGTGGGACCACGAGCTGGCCGAGGCCGGCGAACCGCTGACCAGCCGGCGCCAGCACTACCTGGAGCGGCTGCAGGAGCGGACGATCGCCCTGGCGTCGCAACTTGCGCCCCAGCTGGGCATCCAGGGCCTGAATCTCAGTCCTGGCTGGCGCCGGCACGAACTGCCGCTGGCCGATGCGCTGCTGTTGGCCCGCGAACGTGACCGCCAGGCCGGTTACACCTCCGTGGGCCCGCATCGCGCCGACTGGAGCGTGGAGTTCCACAGCATTCCCGGTCGCGATGCTTTGTCCCGTGGCCAGGCCAAGCTGACGGCGCTGGTCTGCCTGCTGGCACAGGCCGAGGACTACGCCGAGCAGCGTGGCGAATGGCCGGTGATCGCGCTGGATGACCTGGCGTCAGAGCTGGATCGCACCCATCAGGCCCGCGTGCTGCAGCGCTTGCTGGCCGGGCCGGCACAGATCTTCGTCACCGCCACCGAAACACCGGCGGCGCTGGTGGATCTGCCCGAGATCACCCGGTTCCACGTGGAACATGCACGGATCGTGGCTGTGCCATAGTGGCAACATCAGGGCCCGCAAGGCCCGACTGGTATAATTCACGCTGTACCCCTACTTACCCGGCGCACCGCTCCACGTGGTGCCCGACCTGCGGAGCCTACGGCAAGCGCAATGACCGACGAACAGAACACCCCGGTAAACAACGGCAACTACGACGCCAACAGCATCACCGCCCTGGAAGGGCTCGAGGCTGTCCGCAAGCGTCCTGGCATGTACATCGGCGACGTCCATGACGGCACCGGTCTGCACCACATGGTGTTCGAGGTTGTCGACAACTCCATCGACGAAGCGCTGGCCGGCCATGCCGACCACGTCGCGGTGACGATCCACGCCGACGGCTCGGTGTCGGTGTCGGACAACGGCCGCGGCATCCCCACCGGCAAGCACGAGCAGATGAGCGCCAAGCTCGGTCGCGAAGTGTCGGCTGCCGAAGTGGTGATGACCGTGCTGCACGCCGGCGGCAAGTTCGACGACAACAGCTACAAGGTGTCCGGCGGTCTGCACGGCGTGGGCGTCAGCGTGGTCAACGCGCTGTCGCAGAAGCTGCTGGTGGACGTGTTCCAGAATGGCTTCCACTACCAGCAGGAATTCAGCGATGGCGCCGCGGTAACGCCGCTGAAGCAGCTGGGCACCACCACCAAGCGTGGCACCACCGTGCGCTTCTGGCCGTCGGTGGTGGCGTTCCACAACAACGTGGAATTCCACTACGACATCCTGGCCCGCCGCCTGCGCGAACTGTCGTTCCTCAACTCGGGCGTCAAGATCGTGCTGGCCGACGAGCGTGGCGATGGCCGCCGCGATGATTTCCACTACGAAGGCGGCATCCGCAGCTTCGTGGAGCATCTGGCCCAGCTGAAGACCCCGCTGCACCCGAACGTGATCGCCGTTACCGGCGAGCACAACAACATCGTGGTGGACGTGGCGCTGCAGTGGACCGACTCCTACCAGGAGACGATGTACTGCTTCACCAACAACATTCCGCAGAAGGACGGCGGCACCCACCTGGCCGGCTTCCGCGGCGCGTTGACCCGCGTGCTCAACAACTACATCGAGCAGAACGGCATCGCCAAGCAGGCCAAGATCAACCTGACCGGCGACGACATGCGCGAAGGCATGATTGCCGTGCTGTCGGTGAAGGTGCCCGATCCCAGCTTCTCCAGCCAGACCAAGGAAAAGCTGGTCAGTTCCGACGTGCGCCCGGCGGTGGAAAACGCCTTCGGTGCGCGCCTGGAAGAGTTCCTGCAGGAAAACCCGAACGAAGCCAAGGCCATCGCCGGCAAGATCGTCGATGCCGCGCGTGCACGTGAAGCGGCACGCAAGGCCCGCGACCTGACCCGCCGCAAGGGCGCGCTGGATATCGCCGGCCTGCCGGGCAAGCTGGCCGATTGCCAGGAGAAGGATCCGGCGCTGTCCGAACTGTTCATCGTCGAGGGTGACTCGGCAGGTGGTTCGGCCAAGCAGGGCCGCAACCGCAAGAACCAGGCCGTGCTGCCGCTGCGCGGCAAGATCCTCAACGTGGAACGCGCACGCTTCGACCGCATGCTGTCCTCCGACCAGGTCGGTACGCTGATCACCGCGCTGGGCACCGGCATCGGCCGCGACGAGTACAACCCGGACAAGTTGCGCTACCACAAGATCATCATCATGACCGACGCCGACGTCGACGGCGCGCACATCCGTACCCTGCTGCTGACGTTCTTCTACCGTCAGATGCCGGAGCTGATCGAGCGCGGTTACGTCTACATCGGCCTGCCGCCGCTGTACAAGATCAAGCAGGGCAAGACCGAGTTGTACCTGAAGGACGACCCGGCGCTGGACAGCTACCTGGCCAGCAGCGCGGTGGAAAACGCCTCGCTGGTGCCGGCGTCCGGTGAACCCGGCATCGAAGGCGTGGCGCTGGAGAAGCTGCTGCTGGCCTACGCCGGCGCGCAGGATGCGATCGCCCGCAACGCGCACCGCTACGATCGCCTGCTGCTGGAAGCGCTGGTCGATTTCGTGCCGATGGATCTGGAAAGCCTGCGCAATGCGCCGGCCGGCGAAGGTCTGGACGCACTGGCCAAGCAGCTCAACCAGGGCAGCCTGGGCAGCCCGCGCTTCACCCTGGAACTGCAGGACGCCACTGAAGAGCGCTCCGCCGCTGTGCTGGTCACCCGCCGCCACATGGGCGAGGAACATCTGCAGGTGCTGCCGCTGTCGGCCTTTGAAAGCGGCGAGCTGCGCGCCATCCATCAGGCCGCCAAGCTGCTGCACGGCCTGGTGCGCGACGGTGCCACCATTGCCCGCGGTGCCAAGTCCATTGAAGTGGACAGCTTCGCCAAGGCACAGAACTGGCTGCTGGACGAAGCCAAGCGCGGCCGCCAGATCCAGCGCTTCAAGGGCCTGGGTGAAATGAACCCGGAACAGCTGTGGGATACCACGGTGAACCCCGATACCCGCCGCCTGCTGCAGGTACGCATCGAGGACGCGGTCGCGGCTGACCAGATCTTCAGCACCCTGATGGGCGATGTGGTCGAACCGCGTCGTGACTTCATCGAAGACAACGCGTTGAAGGTCGCCAACCTGGATATCTGACACACTCGACTGCTGGCCGGTGCGCGGGGAGGCGCGCCGGCCGTCGTCCCTTGACCACAGGTACCCGATGTCTGCTTCCGCTCCGGTTTCCGTACCGCCGCCGGTTCCCCCGGCATCCGCCGCGCCCCGCGCCTCCTCGCCGCTGGCCGGCTTCTTCATCGATCTGGGCATTGCCGTGGTAGCGCTGTTCGGGCTCAGCCTGATCAGCGGCATGGTCTGGGGCCTGACGCGTACCGTGGCGATCAGCGTGGCCAATGCCAAAGCCGGTGGCGAAGCCGCCGATGCCGGCGCACTGGCCGCCCAGCTCGGCCAACCCGGTGCCCTGGCACAGGTGGTGATGGCGCTGGTGGCCACCGGTGGCGCCGCGTTGCTGGTCTATTTCTGGCGCCGGCCGGCCAATGCCGCCGAACGCCAGCGCTCCCTGCAGGCACTGCGCCGCCCCGCGACCTGGGGCTGGACGCTGCTGGTGGCCACCCTGATCGTGATCGGCAGCAACGGCACCGCGTTCCTGGCCAAGCAGCTGGGCGTGGAACCGGTGCCCACCAACCTGCACCTGATGCAGAACGCCATTGCCCAGTTCCCGGTGTTCCTGGTGCTGTTTGCCGTGGTGCTGGCGCCGGCATACGAAGAACTGCTGTTCCGCCGCGTGCTGTTCGGGCGCCTGTGGCAGGCCGGCCGGCCCTGGCTGGGCATGCTGCTCAGCAGCCTGGCCTTCGCCCTGATCCATGAAATTCCCGGAACCAGCGCCAACGGTCCGGCCGAGATCGCCCAGCTGTGGCTGGTCTACGGCGGCATGGGCGCGGCGTTCTGCTGGCTGTACAAGCGCACCGGCACGCTGTGGGCCGCCATTGCCGCGCACGGCCTGAACAACGCCGTGGCGCTGGCGGCACTGGTGTTCTTCGGCGCCACGTAAGGCCACGCGCGCTTGACGAAAGATTAAGCAGGCGCGGTACACACTGCCTGCATGAACACGGGGGATTCCATGAAATCACTGCTGCTCGCCCTGCTCATTACGTCGCTGGTGGCCGCGTGCGCGACCACCACCTCGCCCACCGGCCGCCGCCAGATGGTGGGCGGCGTGTCGCAGGCTCAGCTGGACCAGCTGGGTGCGCAGGCGTTCGCCGAAACCAAGCAGAAGGAAAAGATCAGCACCGACGGCCGCCAGAACGGCTACGTGCAGTGCGTGGTCAATGCGCTGGTAGCCCAGCTTCCCGATCAATACCGTGGCGTACGGTGGGAAACCGCGGTGTTCGTCGACAAGGAACCCAACGCCTTTGCCCTGCCCGGCGGCAAGGTGGGGGTGAACAGCGGCATCTTCACCGTGGCCAAGAACCAAGACCAGCTGGCGGCGGTCATCGGCCACGAGATCGGCCATGTGATCGCCCGCCACCACGAAGAGCGCATCACCCGGCAGATGGGCGCGCAGACCGGCCTGGCGGTGCTGGGAGCGCTGGCCGGTGCCTACGGCGGCGATGGCGCGGCCAGCACGGTCAATCAGCTGGGCGGCATGGGCGCGCAGGCGGCCTTCCTGCTGCCGGGCTCACGTACCCAGGAAAGCGAGGCCGATGTGATCGGCCAGCGGCTGATGGCCCAGGCCGGTTTCAACCCCGCCCAGGCCGTGGATCTGTGGCAGAACATGATGGCCGCCAGTGGCGGACGCAGCCCGCAATGGCTGTCCACCCACCCCGATCCGGCCAACCGTATCCGCGAACTGCAGCGTGACGCCCCTGCCCTGGCGCCGGTTTACCAGCAAGCCCAGGCGGCCGGTCGCCGGCCAAAGTGTGGGTGAGTGCGCAGATTCATGCTGTACTGCAGCACATAAAACGATTTCTCATGCCATCCGTTTCTGATACGTTTGGCGGCTCAGATTTTTCTGACAGTCCGACTTTGCCGCTCCGGGCGGTTCGATCGAGGTGAACGATGATTTTCCGTAACCACAAAGCTGTGCTTTCCGTCCTGATCGCCACTGCCCTGACCGGCGCCGTGGTCACCGATGCGTTCGCGCAGTCCTCGCGTTCGTCCGAGCGTGGCAACCGCGGCGGCAAGCAGGCCAAGGCCGAAGTCCTGTACCCGAACGCCACCCGTGAGGAGCCGAAGGAAAAGGCGTCCTCGAAGATGGGCAGCAAGCTGCAGAAGCTGATTGACAACTACAACGATCAGAAGTTCCCGGAGACACTGCAGGTTGCCGGTGAGATCCTGGGCAACAGCGCGTCGAACAACTACGACAAGTCGCTGGCTGCGCAGCTCGCTTCGCAGGCCGCCTACCAGACCGACGACACCGCCGGCGCGATCACCTACCTCAAGCAGGCTCTGCAGCTGAACGGCCTGGACAACAACGGCCACTTCCAGGCCATGCTGATGCTGGGCCAGCTGCAGCTGCAGGAAGACCAGACCGCCGAAGGCCTGGCCACGCTGGACAAGTACTTCGCCGAGAGCAAGTCGAACAAGCCGGAAGAGCTGATCGCCAAGGGCCAGGCGCTGTACCAGCTGGAGCGCTACCAGGAAGCGATCCCGGTGCTGCAGCAGGCCATTGCCGGCGCCACCGAGCCGAAGGACAACTGGAACCAGCTGCTGATGGCGGCCCTGTCCGAAGCCGGCCAGACCGGTGAAGCGGTGAAGACCGCCGAGGCGCTGGCAGCGAAGAACCCGAACGACAAGAAGGCGCAGCTGAACCTGGCCAACATGTACATGCAGGCCGACCAGATGCCCAAGGCCGCCGCGGTGATGGACAAGCTGCGCAGCAGCGGCCAGCTCACCGAAGAGCGCGAGTACAAGCAGCTGTACTCGATCTATGCCAACACCGAGAACAAGGAAAAGGACGTCATCGCGGTCATCAACGAAGGGTTGCAGAAGGGCATCCTGAAGCCGGATTACCAGGTTTACCTGGCCCTGGCCCAGTCCTACTACTACTCCGACCAGGTGCCGCAGGCGATCGAGGCGTGGCAGAAGGCTGCCCCGCTGTCCAAGGACGGTGAGACCTACCTGAACCTGGCACGCGTCCTGCATGCCGAAGGTCGCGTTCCGGAGGCCAAGCAGGCCGCCCAGCAGGCGCTGGCGAAGGGCGTGAAGAACCAGGCTGATGCCAAGAAAATCATCAACCTGAAGTAAGTAGGAATAACGCCTGAACGCCTGCGAGATTAATGCGCAGGCGCTCAGGATTGGTATAAGCTTGGAGGTTCCTGCGGTGTCATGCACCGCTGATCAGGGATCCCGCCCCCCGGGACTCCGGCCCCACTATTGAGCTCTTGGCGCATGACGGAACAACTAGTCGTTCACCGGTACGAACAACCCGATGACAAGGGGCTGAGCTGGCCTCGCATCGTCGGCATCGCGTTTGTAATCGCCCTGCATCTGGCCGCCTTCATGATGCTCCTGATCCCCGCTGTGGCCCCCAAGGCCGTGGCTGAGAAGGAGCGCAACGTCATGGTGACCATCGTCGACGCGCCGCCGCCACCGCCGCCGCCGCCGCCGCCGCCGCCGCCGCAGGATACTCCGCCGCCGCCGGTGAAGAATCTGTCGCCGCCGAAGCCGTCGCCCGTCCCGCCGCCGCCGCAGGCGCCGGTCGTCGACGTGCCGGAACCGCGCCCGAACGATATCGTCACCCCGCCGTCGCCTCCGTCGCCCCCGGCACCGCCGGCGTCGATCGAGGCCAGCGTCGACATCTCGTCGAAGGCCATGAATCCGCCGCGCTACCCGCCGGCCGCTTTCCGCGCTGGTATCCAGGGCGAAGTGATCCTGATCATTGATGTCGATGCCCAGGGCAACGTCACCAATGTCACGGTGGAAAAGTCCAGCCGTAACCGCGACCTGGACCGTGCTGCGATGGAAGCCGCGCGCAAGTGGCGTTTCAACGCCGCTGAATCTGGCGGTAAGAAGGCTGCTGGTCGCGTCCGCGTCCCGGTCAACTTTGCGCTGAACTGATGCGAGCGGGTGGCCGCCGGCCACCCCTCCTCCGGTTCGATTGTCTAGCTTAGCTACACCCTTTATCACCACACACAACAAAGGTAAGCGTCATGCTGCAGGAAATTTTCATCGCCGCTGCTGCCGGGGGCAATCCGTCCAACGCCCTGTCGCAGATGGGCTTCGAGCACCTGATCCACGAAATGACCACCAAGCCGGGTGATTTCGCCGTTTCCTGGGTCGTGCTGCTGACCCTGGTCGTCATGTCGGCCATGTCCTGGTACTGGACCGTCATCAACATCTTCCGCGCTACCCGCCTGAAGAGCGCTGCTGACCGCGTCGTCAGCCTGTTCTGGGATACCCCGAACGCACAGGACGCCATCCGTGCGATGGAAGAACAGCCGGCTTCGGAGCCGTTCTCGAAGATCGCCCTGGATGCTGCGCAGGCTGCTGCCCACCACCAGCGCGCTGAAGGCGGCGCCACCGGTGGCCTGGGTGAAAACCTGAGCCGTTCGGAGTTCGTCGACCGCGCCCTGCGCCAGGCCGTCACCCGCGAAAGCAACAAGCTGCAGTCGGGCATGACCCTGCTGGCCACCGTCGGTGCAACCGCTCCGTTCGTCGGTCTGCTGGGTACCGTGTGGGGCATCTACGGCGCGCTGATCAAGATCGGTGCCACCGGCTCCGCTTCGATCGACGCCGTTGCCGGCCCGGTGGGTGAAGCGCTGATCATGACCGCCATCGGTCTGTTCGTCGCGATCCCGGCCGTGTTCGCCTTCAACTTCTTCAGCAAGATCAACAGCGCGACCATCAGCAAGTTCGATACCTTCGCGCACGACCTGCACGACTTCTTCGCCACCGGTTCGCGCGTCCGCTAATTGCGACGCGCTGTACCCAGCGAGAACGTAGTCAACACGATCTAGACGGAGCCCGTTATGGCTTTCAGTAGTGGTAACAGCGGCGGCCCCATGGCCGACATCAACGTTACGCCCCTCGTGGACGTGATGCTGGTGCTGCTGATCATCTTCATCATCACGGCGCCCCTGATGTCCCACAAGGTCAAGGTGGATCTGCCGGAGGCCAATCTGGTCCAGAAGCCGGACGACACCAACGACCGCAAGGGCCCCATCACCCTGGCAGTCAAGGAAGACGGTTCGATCTACTGGAACGACGAGGAAATCGACAAGCAGACTCTCGAGTCGCGCCTGGCGACCGCCGCCCAGCAGACCCCGCAGCCGCCGCTGAACCTGCGTGGTGACCGCACCACCAAGATGCGTGTCATCAACGAGATGACCAAGGTCGCTCAGGAACAGGGCATGCTGGACGTCGGCTTCGTCGCTACCAAAGAAAAGGGGCAATAAGCCATGGCATTCAGTAGTGGTGGTGGCAAAGGCCCCATGGCTGACATCAACGTGACGCCCCTGGTGGACGTGATGTTGGTTCTGCTGATCATCTTCATCGTGACCGCGCCGATCATGACGTACCCGATCGCCGTGGATCTGCCGCAGCGCGTGCTCAACCCACCGCCGCAGCTGGTCGAACCGCCGCCGCCGATCGAACTGAAGATCGACGCCAGCAACCAGGTCTCGTGGAACAACAGCCCGATCAGCACGCACGAACTGCAGCAGCGGATGGAACAGGAGGTCCAGCGTGACCCGACCAACCAGCCGGAACTGCGGATCGATGCAAGCCCGGATTCCGAGTACGACGTGATGGCCAAGGTTCTGGCCGCCGCGAAGAATGCTCAGATGAAGAAGATCGGCTTCGTGCAGCAGTAATACGCAATACCGCAGCACAACAGTCATGACGCGACTGCAGACGCCCCTGGAGACAGGGGCGTCTTTTTTTGTGCCCGGGGGTGGGGTCAGAGCCCTTCCCTGCGGGAAGGGATCCGACCCCGGGGGCTCTGACCCCACCACCACGCACCCGCCCGCTATCATCGGCGCATGCTCGCCCTCTTCGATTCCCTGCGCGTCTGGCTCGATGGCATCGCCCATCTGGGCACGATCCTGGCCGTGGCCTACCTGCTCTACCTGCTGGCACTGGCCGGCTGGATCATGCTGCAGAAGCGCGAACCGGTCGCCACGCTCAGCTGGATCCTGTCGCTGGCCCTGCTGCCCTACCTGGGCCTCTTCATCTACTACCTGCTGGGCCCACAGAAGGTGAAACGGCAGCGCCTGCGCCGTGGCCGCGCGCGCTCGGGCATGGAGCACTACAGCGATGTCTGTCCGCCCGATGCCGGCTGCACCGAACTGGCCAAGGTGGCCCAGGCGACCACCGGCCTGGCGCCCAGCACCGCCACCGAAGTGACCTGGCTGGTGGATGGCGCGGCCACCTATGAAGCCCTGCTGCAGGCCATCGCCGAGGCGCGCGACCACGTGCACCTGGAGTACTACATCTTCAGCCCCGACCATGCCGGTACGGCGCTGCGCGATGCCCTGGTAGAACGTGCACGGGCCGGCGTGCAGGTGCGCCTGCTGCTCGATGCGGTGGGCTCGTCGTCGTTGCCACGGCGCTTCCTGCAGCCGCTGCTGGATGCCGGCGGCGAGGCCATCTGGTTCCATCCGCGGCAGCTGCTGAAACCTTTCAAACGGCCGTGGTTGAACCTGCGTACCCACCGCAAGCTGGTGCTGGTCGATGGACGCCTGGCCTTCACCGGTGGCATCAACATCACCGACGAAGAAGACGAGAGCCGCAACCCCAACGCCTACCGTGACCTGCACATGCGCATTGCCGGCCACGTGGTGCGCAGCCTGCAGCTGGTGTTCGTGGAAGACTGGCTGTACGCCAGCGGCCAGGAACCCTCGCGCTTCGACATCGCGCGGCTGTGGCCGGCCGACATGCCGCTGCGTGGCGATGGCAGCATCGATGCACAGGTGCTGGTGTCCGGCCCCGATTCGGGCTGGGAAACCATCCACCGCCTGCATGTGGCGGCCATCCAGGAAGCGCGCGAACGGGTCTGGCTGGTCACCCCCTACTTCGTGCCCGGCGAAGCGGCGCGCATGGCGTTGACCTCGGCCGCACTGGGCGGGCTGGACGTGCGCCTGCTGGTGCCGAAGATGAGCGATTCCTGGTTCGTCACCCAGGCCGCGCGCTCGTACTTCGACGAACTGCTGCATGCCGGGGTGAAGATCTACGAATACGGCCCGCGCATGCTGCACACCAAGGCCTTCATTGCCGACGATGATGTCTGCATCGTCGGCAGCGCCAACTTCGACCACCGCAGCTTCCGCCTGAATTTCGAACTGTCGATGATGATCAGCGACCGCGACCGGGTGGCTGCGCTGGCCGAGCTGCTGCAGGCCGAATTCGACCGCTCGAGCCGTGTACAGGACCAGGCGGCCCGTTCGCTGTGGCTGCACCGCCTGCCCGAGGCGTTCGCGCGGCTGGCCTCGCCGCTGCTGTAACGCAGCGCTACACTGCCGCCTGACCTGCGGGAGATCGCACATGTACTGGCTGTACCTGCTGCTGGCGCTGGGCTGCTTCGCCTTCGCCCTGAAGACCCCGCACATGGGGCTGATGTCGCTGGCCCTGCTGGCGGCGCTGGCCTTCCTGCTGGCCTGGGTGCGTGGCCGCTACGTGGCCCGCTTCGGCGATCTGCAGCGCGACCCGTCCACCCTGGTCGACGCCGAACAGGTGCGCCGGCTGCGCGAGCAGGCCCCCCAGGCGCATGCCTCGCAAGGGCACGCCCCGCGCGAACCGCACGATCCCCCTTCCCCGACCCCGTAGTTCCGTTCCATGACCCAGCTCAGCGTCAACGTCAACAAGATCGCCGTCCTGCGCAACTCGCGCGGCGGTGCCGAACCGGACGTGGTGCGCGCCGCCCAGGCCTGCCTGGATGCCGGTGCGCATGGCATTACCGTGCACCCGCGTCCCGACCGCCGCCACATCACCGCCGAGGACGTCCTGGCGTTGTCCACGCTGACCCGCGCCCGCGGCGTCGAGTTCAACATTGAAGGCAACCCCTTCGCGCCGCCGCGCGAGGGTTACCCGGGTCTGCTGCCGCTGTGCGCGCAGACCCGGCCGGCGCAGGCCACCCTGGTGCCCGACGGCGATGGGCAGATCACCTCCGACCACGGCTTCGACTTCGAACGCGACGGCGAGCGCCTGCGCCCGCTGGTGGCCGAGCTGAAAGCCATGGGCTGCCGGGTCAGCCTGTTCGTGGATGCCGGCAACCCCTTGCTGGAACAGGCCGCCGCAGTTGGTGCCGATCGCATCGAGCTGTACACCGGCCCATACGCCGAAGCCCACGCCGCCGGCGACGCGCGCGCCATGCTGGAGCTGTTCGCCAACGCCGCACGTCGCGCCCAGGCGGTCGGTTTGGGGGTGAATGCCGGCCATGACCTGTCGCAGGACAACCTGCGCGATTTCCTGGCGGCCGTGCCGCAGGTACTGGAAGTGTCCATTGGCCACGCGCTGATCGGCGAGGCGCTGTACGACGGCCTGGACGCCACCGTGAAGGGCTATCTGGCCCTGCTGTAAACCCTGGTCGCAGTTGTTGAGACCGCCGTGGCCCAGGCTTCTGGATTGCCACGGCGTTCGGCTGCGCCTGCCCCGTGAAACCTGTGGATAACCTTGGGGTCAACCTGCACCGGGATTCGCCTGTACGCCTACAGCTACGTGAATTCCCGCCGCTTGCGCCGCCTGTGGTTAGCAATAATACTAACGGCCCAGCAACGGCCGGAGGGCGACATGCAGCACCTGCCTCTCAAGGCCCACGCCGCCATCAAGGGTCGCGGCTCCACCTCGCATCTGGCCGGCCGCTTCGAAAGCACGGTCAGTGAGGCCATCGATGACGGCTGGGCGCCAGACGAAAGCGACGAGTTCAGCGCCCCCCGCCTGCGCACCGAAGTGCGTGCGGAGACCGCGCGCAGCATCATCAGCCGCAACAATTCCCCCGACGTGGGGTTCAGCCAGTCGGTGAACCCCTACCGAGGCTGCGAGCACGGTTGCTCGTACTGTTTCGCGCGGCCCTCGCACGCCTATCTGAACCTGTCGCCGGGCCTGGACTTCGAAACCAAGCTGTTCGCCAAGACCAACGCGCCGCAGCTGCTGCGCAAGGAGCTGGCGAAACCGGGCTACGTGCCGCAGCCGATCGCGCTGGGCATCAACACCGACGCCTACCAGCCGATCGAACGCAAGTTGAAACTCACCCGCCAGCTGATCGAGGTGATGCTGGAAACGAAGCATCCGTTTTCGCTGATTACCAAGAACGCGCTGGTGGAGCGGGACATCGATCTGCTGGCACCGCTGGCGGCGGAAAACCTGGTCAGCGTGCATTTCTCGGTCACCTCGCTGGACCTGCACCTGTCCGCCAAGCTGGAACCGCGCGCATCGGCACCGCATGCACGCCTGCGTGCGATGAAACGCCTGCACGAGGCCGGCATTCCGGTGGGCGTGATGGTGGCGCCGGTGATCCCGTGGATCAACGACAGCGAGCTGGAGGCCGTGCTGGAGGCCGCCCATGACGCCGGCGCCAGCACCGCCGGCTACGTGCTGCTGCGCCTGCCGCTGGAAGTGGCACCGCTGTTCCGCGATTGGCTGGAAACCCACCACCCCGACCGCGCCGCGCACGTGATGAGCACCATCCAGCAGTTGCGCGGCGGCAAGGATTACGACAGCCAGTTCGGCACGCGCATGCGCGGCCAGGGCGTGTATGCGGATCTGTTGAACAACCGGTTCAAACTGGCGCGCAAGCGGCTGGGTTTCAATGCGCAGAACAGCCATTGGCCAAAGCTGGATTGCAGCCGGTTCCTGAAGCCGTTGCCGCCGCAGAAGGAATCGCCGCAGGGAACGCTCTTTTAGTAGAGTCGAGCTTGCTCGACTGAAGTTGAAAGCAGTCGAGGTAGAGTCGAGCTTGCTCGACTGATGATGAAAGCAGTCGAGCACGCTCGACGCTACGGGGTGGACGCGGCGCCCTGCTTCGGCCAAGAATCGGGGCGAGGCCCATGAAGGGCCGGACAGGAGATGCCCGTGAACGATGGCGCACTTGCCGCAGCGATCGCCGCTTCCGCTGCCAACACCCATCCTTGGATGCAGGCGCAGCATCGCCAGGTACTGGAGTACTTCGAACAGCGGCAGGCATTTTCGCCGGCGACCTCGATTCCGTTGGCCGCCTTCGACGTGGAGCTGGAAGAGGTGGTGTACGACATGATCGACGACGGCCTGGTCGAGGTCGTGGCGACCGACCGCTGCTATCTGGACCGGCAGACGCTGCTGCAGCGCGTGCAGGACGACGAACGATCGGCCGAGCGCCTCAACCGCGTGCTGCTGCGCTACGTAGTGCCCGTTCTGGTGATCGTACTCATCGCCGTGGGCGTAGCGCTGGCCCTGTAGCGTCGAGCTTGCTCGACTGAGCGCGCCGCAAAGAGCAGCAAAGCGCAGTCGAGCAAGCTCGACTCTACGGCGTCGTCAGCCCCCGAACAGCTTCTGCGCGCTCTGGAACAGGATCCAACTCGTCGCGATGAACTTGTCGCCACCCTGCGGCCGATTGCCACGATGGGTATGGGTGAACGCTGTCGGCGCGATCAGCAGGCTGCCGGTGCGCGGTGCGATCTTGCGGCCCTGGAACAGGAATTCGGTTTCGCCTTCCTCGAACTCATCGTTGAGGTAGAGCGTCCACAGCACGTGCCGGTGCAGGGTCTCGGCCTGCGGGTCCTTCGGGTACAGCTCACAGTGCCAGTACGGGTAACCGCCCTCGCCCGCCGCGTACCACTGCAGGTTGATGGCACCCGGGCGCAGGCAGGTGCGGGCCAGGTCGGCCAGCTGTTCCTGCGCCATGTCGGGGAAATCCTCGGCCGACAGTCGGCGCGGCTGGCCGCTGCTGTCCTGGATCTGCAACATCAGGGGCGCGATCAACGCCTGTGGATAACGACGTAGATAAGTCAACAGTCCTGCGAAAACCGCCTGCTGCAGCGCGCTGTCCACATCCTTCCAGCCCTCCGCGCCACTGATGCGCAGATCCTTGCTGCGCTTGAGTTCCGGGAACACGCCGCTGCCCACTGCGCCGGGTTTCAGGTGCTGGCTGGCGCGCATGCGGGCGACGATCGCGGCGCAGACGTCGCTGGGGACGGCGTTGTGGATGACTTCGATGAAATCGACCGGACCCGGCTCGTGCATGCGTACATTCCTTCGGCGGCAAGGGCCTGATGGTGCCGTTTGCCGCCGCTGCTGTCACCCTGCGGTCATGTCATCGTTGTGCCATGACCGCCGTAGGGATGGCCGCCGTCAGACGCTCTTCGCGTCGTGCTCCTGGTGATAGCGCACCGCTTCGGCCACTTCCTCGCGCGAACCCAGGAACACCGGCACGCGCTGGTGCAGATGCTCGGGCTGGATGTCGACGATGCGTTCGCGGCCGGTCCACGCGGCGCCGCCGGCCTGTTCCACCAGCAGGCCCATCGGGTTGGCTTCGTACATCAGGCGCAGCTTGCCGGCCTTGCCTGGTTCCTTCTTGTCCCACGGGTAGATGAAGATGCCGCCGCGGGTCAGGATGCGATGCACGTCGGCCACCATGCTGGCGATCCAGCGCATGTTGAAGTTCTTGCCGCGCGCGCCTTCCTTGCCGGCCAGCAGATCGCCCACGTACGCCTGCATGGGAGCTTCCCAGTGGCGCTGGTTGGACATGTTGATGGCAAATTCCTGGGTGGCGGCGGGAATCTGCATGTTGGCGGTGGTCAACACGAACTCACCGGTTTCGCGGTCCAGGGTGAAGGCGTGGGTGCCATGGCCGACGGTCAGCACCAGTTGGGTGCTGGGCCCGTAGATGCAGTAGCCGGCGGCAATCTGCTTGCTGCCCGGCTGCAGGAAGGCATCATCCCCCGGCAGTTCGACATTGGTGGGGCAGCGCAGCACCGAGAAGATGGTGCCGACCGAGACGTTGACGTCGATGTTCGAGCTGCCGTCGAGGGGATCGAACAGCAGCAGGAAATCGCCACGCGGGTAGATGTCCGGCACCGGCTGGCTGTGGTCCATTTCTTCCGACGCGCACGCGGCCAGGTGGCCGCCCCAGGCGTTGGCTTCCAGCAGGATCTCGTTGCTGATCACGTCCAGCTTCTTCTGCGCTTCGCCCTGTACGTTGCCGGTGCCGGCATCGCCCAGTACGCCGCCCAGGGCGCCCTTGCTGACGGCGATGGAGATGCTGGTGCAGGCGCGGGCGACCACGGCGATCAGCTGGCGCAGGTCGGCGTTGATGCGGCCGGCGTGCTGTTCTTGAATCAGGTACCGGGTCAGCGAAGTACGGGACATGGCGGGCGGGCCTTGGCAGCGGGGAAACGGCTATTGTCGCTGCTGCGCGCGGCGCGTGCGTGATTGGTTTGAGGGGAAATCGATTACAACGGCGTTGCGCTGTGCGGCGCCGTCTTTCTATCGAGGCCCGCGGGAGGGACAGGCTGCGCGGGACACGCCGTTAACCCATCCATGGGGGCTCGTAGGCGCCATCCTTGGCGCCTGCGGTCCCGCGCAGCCTGTCCCTCCCGCGGGCTTCAGGGTTCGCCGCGAGCGCGGAGGGTGTGGCAAAGGCAGGAGCAAAGGCAGAGCAAAAAACAAAGGCGCCTTTCGGCGCCTCTGTTTTCAAGCATGTGCAGCGGTGCTTCAGCCCTTGGCGACGGTGGCCACGGCCTTGGCGACGTATTCCAGGTTGTTCTGGCTCAGTGCGGCCACGCAGATGCGGCCGGTGCCGACGGCGTAGATGCCGAACTCGTCACGCAGACGCTCGACCTGCACGCGGCTGAGGCCGGAGTAGGAGAACATGCCGGCCTGCTGGTTGATGAAACCGAACTGCGGCGCGCCGGCGGCGGCCAGCTTTTCCACCAGACCGCCACGCAGGGCGTGGATGCGTTCGCGCATCTCGGTCAGTTCCTGTTCCCACAGCGCGCGCAGTTCCGGGCTGTTGAGCACACCAGCCACCAGTGCGGCACCGTGGGTGGACGGGCTGGAGTAGATGGTGCGGATGATGCGCTTGATCTGCGACTGCACGGCCTTGGCGTCGTTGGCGGTCGGGGCGACCACCGACAGTGCGCCCACGCGTTCGCCGTACAGCGAGAACGACTTGGAGTACGAGTTGGCGACGATGAAGCTGTCGATGCCGGCTTCGGCGATGATGCGCACGGCCGCGCCGTCCTGCTCGATGCCCTTGTCGAAGCCCTGGTAGGCCATGTCGATGAAGGGGAACAGCTGGCGGTCCTTCAGCAGCTGTGCCACCTGCTTCCACTGGCTGACGGTGAGGTCGGCGCCGGTGGGGTTGTGGCAGCAGGCGTGCAGCAGCACCACGGTGCCCGGCTGCAGCGTCTGCAGGTCGGCCAGCATGCCGTCGAAGTTCACGCCATGGGTGGCGGCGTCGAAGTAGGTGTATTCCACCACCTCGAAACCGGCCGCACCGAACACCGCGCGGTGGTTTTCCCAGCTGGGGTTGCTGATGGCGATGGTGGCGTGCGGCAGCAGCTTCTTCAGCAGGTCAGCGCCGACACGCAGCGCACCGCTGCCGCCCACGGTCTGGGTGGTGGCCACGCGGCCGGCGTCCAGCAGCGGCGAGTCCTTGCCGAACACCAGTTCACGGGTGGCCTGGGTGTACGCCGGCAGGCCGTCGATCGGCAGGTAGCCGCGCGGTTTTGCTTCGGTGGCGAGCTGCTGCTCGATCTGCTTGACGGCACGCAGCAGCGGAATGCGGCCGCTTTCGTCGTAGTAGATGCCTACACCCAGGTTGACCTTGGTCGGGCGGCTGTCGGCGTTGTACGCCTCGGTCAGGCCCAGGATCGGGTCGCCCGGGACCAGTTCCACGTTTGCAAAGAAGGACACGGCGGTACTCGTTCGATATGAGGGGGAGAAGAAGCGCGGGTCGCGTGGTTGCAGCCGTCGGCCGCAACCGTCCCATCGTAACAAAGCGTGCCACCGGCGCGGCGCTCATCGTCACGCTGCAGCCCGTACCATGCCGTGTTGTTTTCCCCCCGTGGTTGAAGCTGAACAATGAACGAGCCCGTGGCGCGTCGCCGCCTGCCCCTGCTGATCGCCCTGCTGCCGGCTGCCGCCGTGGCGCAGGCCCAGACCACCACCGCGTTGCCCACGGTGGAGGTGCAGGCCGCACGGGTACAGGGCATCGACCCGTTCGCGCTGCCGGCCAGCCAGGACACGGTCTGGGTGGACGACGACCGCAGCGGCGCCAGTGCCCAGCTTTCCGAGGCGCTGGCCGGCGTACCGGGGCTGCTGGCACGTGACCGGCAGAACTTCGCCCAGGACACCCAGCTGTCGATCCGCGGCTTCGGCGCCCGTTCCACCTTCGGCGTGCGCGGCGTGCGCGTGGTGGTGGATGGCGTGCCGGCCACCATGCCCGACGGGCAGGGCCAGCTGTCGCATGCCAGCCTGCTGGGTGCCGAGCGCATCGAGGTGCTGCGGGGGCCGTTCTCGGCGCTGTACGGCAATTCATCCGGTGGCGTGCTGCAGGTCTGGAGCGCGCAGGGCCAGGCCGGCGATCCCTGGCGGCTGCGGGTCAATGCCGGGGCCGACAACACCCTGAGCGTGGGTGCGCAGCTGCGTGGCGCCAGTGCCGGCATCGATTACAACATCGCCGCCAACCACTTCCGCACAGACGGCTGGCGCGACCACAGCCGGGCCCGGCGCGAATCGTTGAACGCGCGCATCGGCGGCGAGCTGGCCGGTGGCCGCCTGGAGCTGCTGCTGAACGCGCTGGACGCGCCCGACGCGCAGGACCCGCTGGGCCTGACCCGCGCACAGGTGGCCGCCAATCCGCGCCAGGCCACGTCCGTGGCCACGCAGTACAACACCCGTAAATCGGTCAGCCAGCAGCAGGCCGGGCTGCGCTGGACCCGTGAGACCGGCGCCCAGCGCTGGCAGCTGATGGGATACGGCGGGCAGCGCGAGGTGACCCAGTACCTGGCCATTCCGCCGGGCCCGCAGGCCAACCCGCTGCACGCCGGCGGGGTGATCGATCTGGACGGCAACTACGGCGGCGTGGACGCGCGCTGGGGCTGGCGCGGCGATCTGGCCGGTCGCCCGCTGGACGTGGTGGTGGGCGCCAATGCCGACCGCCAGCGCCAGCACCGCACTGGTTACGAGAACTTCATCGGCAGCACGCTGGGCGTGCGCGGTGCGCTGCGCCGCGACCAGCGCGACACCGTGCAGAACGTGGACCAGTTCGCCCAGGCCTGGTGGCAGTGGAGCCCGCGCTGGTCGCTGCTGGCCGGGGTGCGCCACAGCACGGTGCGCTTCGAGTCGGACGACCACTACATCGTTGGCCGCAACCCCGACGACAGCGGTCGCCGCCGCTACCAGGCCACTACCCCGGTGGCCGGGGTCAGCTTCGAGGCCACGCCACAGTGGCGCCTGCATGCGGCGGTGGGCCGTGGTTTCGAAACGCCCACCTTCAACGAACTGGGCTACCGCGCCGATGGCCAGGCCGGGTTGGCGCTGGACCTGGCCGCCGCGCGCAGCCGCAACCTGGAAGTGGGCAGCAAGTGGCATGCGCAGAACGGCACCCAGTTCGACGTGAGCGTGTTCCGCGCCGACACCGATGACGAACTGGCGGTGGCCAGCAACACCAACGGCCGCAGCACCTACCGCAACATCGGCCGCACCCGCCGCCAGGGCGTGGAACTGCAGTACCGGCAGCCGCTGGCCGAACAGCTGGAACTGCAGGTGGCCTGGACTTGGCTGCAGGCGCAGGTGCGGTCCGGCTACCTGGCCTGTGCCGGCAGCGGCTGCAGCGTGCCCGATACCGAAGTGCGTGCCGGCAGCCGCCTGCCCGGCGTGCCCCGCCAGCAGGCCTATGCGCGCCTGCAGTGGTCGCCCGGTGCCTGGCAGTGGGCGCTGGAAGGCACCGCCAGCAGCGACGTGGTGGTGAACGATCTGGCCACCGAACGGGCGCCCGGCTACGTCGTGCTGAACCTGGAAGCTGGCCACCGCTGGTCGCTGGCCAGTGGCGATCTGCGCGCGTTCGCCCGCCTGGACAACGTGCTGGACCAGCGCTACATCGGCTCGGTGATCGTCAACGATGGCAACGGTCGCTTCTTCGAACCCGGCCCGGACCGCCGTGCCAGCGTCGGCCTGCAGTGGTCGTGGCGCTGAGCGCGCAGCGCGGCCCGTTACACACGCTTACATTCCCACACGCAGGAACACAGGACGGCGTCGCTATCATGACGCAAATGGGAATCGATCCCATTTGAATCTCCGATAAGGACTCCCCCTGTGACTGCCGATGCCCTCACCCGCGCGGGCCTGCCGCGCGCTGTTCTGCCGTGCCCGCATGCGCCTGGCCTGCGCCGCGCCCTTGCCCTGGCCGTCGCGCTGGCGCTGCCGCTGGCCGCCCATGCCGAGGCCCCGGCCGATGCCAACCCCACCACCCTGGACGGGTTGGAAGTGACCGCGCGCCGCCAGTCGCAGGCCGACAGCTACACCCTGCCGGTCAGCCGCGCCGCCATCGGCCTGGACCTGAGCGTGCGCCAGACCCCGCAGTCGGTCACCAGCGTCACCCGCCAGCAGATGGACGATCTGCAGATCGAATCCATCGATGACGTGCTGACCAGCACCACCGGCATCACCACCTATTCGCTGGACAACGCCGGCCGCACCACGTTCCGCGCGCGCGGCTTCGACATCGGCAACTTCAAGGTGGACGGCATGCTGGTGAACGGTGCCAGCAGCTTCAGTGGCGGCGGCGCGGCGCTGAACATGGATCTGTACGACCACGTGCAGGTGGTGCGCGGTGCCAACGGCCTGCTGGGCGGCACCGGCGATCCCTCGGCCACGGTCTACCTGGAACGCAAGCGGCCGACCGCCGACTTCGGTGGCGCCGCCGCGCTCACCCTCGGCAGCCATGACAAGCGCCGCCTGATGGGCGATGTGAACGTGCCGCTGACCGCCGATGGTCGCGTGCGCAGCCGCTTCGTGGTCAGTGCCGAGGATTCGGACACCTTCCGCCAGCGCGAAGACATCCAGCGGCTGGCGGGGCTGGCCAGCTTCGAGGCCGACCTGGGCAGCGCCACCGTGCTGAACCTGGGCGTGCAGTACGAAAAGACCCGCAACGGCGGCGCGTCGTGGGGCAGCAACGTGCCGATCTGGTGGGCCGACGGCAGCCGCGCGCAGTTGTCGCGCAGCACCAATCCTGCCGCCGACTGGAGCCTGGCCAAGCGGGACAACACCACCGTGTTCGGCAGCGTGGAACAGGGGCTGGGCGCGGACTGGACGCTGCGCGTGGCGTTCGCCCACGACAGCGGTGAAAGCTTCACCAACTACGGCGTGGCCAAGGTCAACAACGCCGCGCGCAACCAGGGCTTCGCCGGCTTCTGGAACCCGGACGGCAGCGGCGCCTTCCTCAATGCGATCCACAGCGAATCGGAAACCCGCCGCGACAACCTGGACATCAGCGCCAGTGGCCCGCTGCAGCTGTTCGGCCGCGAGCACCAGCTGATGGTGGGCTTCAACGGCTACCGCAGCGAGATCACCGACTACAGCTTCAGCGCCGCGCTGGGCAACTGCACCATTGCCGGCGTGGCGCCGTGGAGCGGCTGCCAGTACCGCGCCGTGGGCCTGCCGATCGCCGACTGGCGCAGCTGGGATGGCAGCTACGCGGGCTTTGAAACCTTCCGCACGCCTGCACGCAGCAAGACCATCACCGAGAACCTGGGCGGCTACCTGGCCGGTCGTTTCAGCCTGGCCGACCCGCTGTCGCTGGTGCTGGGCACGCGGCTGAGCAACTACAAGACCTATACCCAGACCTACACCCAGGCCGACGTGCGCACCCGTGGCGCGGCCACTGGCGAACAGCAGGTCGTCACCCCGTACGCCGGCCTGGTCTGGGACTTCGCCGCGAACTATTCGGCGTATGTGAGCTACACCGATGTGTTCAGCCCGCAGGGCAACGTGCGCGATGCCAACGACACCCTGCTCGATCCGGTGACCGGCAAGAGCTATGAGGCCGGCATCAAGGGCGAATGGGCCGACGGCGCACTGAACGCAGCGCTGGCCCTGTTCCGCAACGAGCAGAACAACGTGGCCGAAAGCACCGGCGAGGTGCATCCGGACACCGGCCTGACCATCTACCGCGCGGTGGACGGGGTGAAGTCCAAGGGTGCCGACCTGGAAATCAGCGGCCGGCTGGCCCAGGGCTGGAACGTCTATGCCGGCTACACCTGGCTGCAGGTCGATGGCCTGTCCTACCAGCAGGACCCGCGCCACCTGCTGCGCTTGAACATCACCTGGACCCTGCCCGGTGCGTTGTCGAAGCTGACCGTTGGCGGTGGCCTGTCGGTGCAGAGCGGCACGGTGATGTCGACCAACCCCGGCCGCCCGCTGGGCGGTGGGCGCTACGACGCCAGCAACCTGCCGATGGGCGGCTACACCCTGGTGAACCTGATGGCGCGCTATGCCCTGACCGATACCGTGCAGCTGGCGGTGAACGTGAACAACCTGACCGACAAGACCTACTACACCCAGTACGGCTTCTACGACGGGTTGATCTTCGGCGAGCCGCGCAGCACCACCTTCAGCGTGCGTGCGCGCTTCTGATCCCACCAACGGCGGCGCCTGCACTGCGGGGCGCCGCCGCTTCTGGGAAGATGCAGCAATGACTGACAACGCCGCTGCCACTGCGCGCATCCTGATCGTCGATGACGATCCGGAAATCGGCGCGCTGCTGGCCGAATACCTGGGCCGGCACGGCCTGCACACCGATACTGCCGCCGAAGGGATGGCCATGTGGGCAGCCCTGGATCGCCAGCGCTTCGACGCGGTGGTGCTGGATCTGATGCTGCCGGGCGAGGACGGCCTGTCCCTGTGCCAGCAGTTGCGTGCGCGCACGGCGCTGCCGGTGATCATGCTGACCGCCCGCGGGCGCGCGGCCGACCGCATCCTGGGGCTGGAACACGGTGCCGATGACTATGTGGCCAAGCCGTTCGACCCGCGCGAGCTGCTGCTGCGGCTGCAGGCGGTGCTGCGCCGGGCGCAACCGGCGGCGCTGGCCACGCGGCTGCGCTTTGCCGGCTGGACCCTGGACACGCGCACCCACCAGCTGCAGGCCGACGATGGCCGCCGCCACCTGCTGGGCGAGACGGATTTCATCGCGCTGCAGCTGTTCCTGCGCCACCCCGACGAAGTGCTGGAACGCGATTACCTGGTGGAACAGGTCTACGGGCGCGACCGCCTGCCCAGTGATCGCAGCATCGACATGTGCATCAGCCGGCTGCGGCAGATGCTGGAACACGACAGCCGCGCGCCGCTGCTGATCCGTACCGTGCGCAACCGCGGCTACTGCCTGGCCGGGCCGGTGCACGCCGATGGCTGAGCCGCGCCAGGGCTGGCCGCGCACCCTGTATGGCCGCCTGGTGCTGGTGCTGGTGGCCGGCATGCTGCTGGCCCAGCTGCTGACCGGCACGATCTGGCATGACGCCCGCTACGAGCGCGTGGCCGAGATTCCCGCGCGGCTGGCCGCCGCCCACGTCGCGCAGAGCCTGCGCCTGCTGGAAGCGCCGGGATCGCCACTGGCCGGTGCCGACCCGGCGTTGCTGTCCACCGCCGACCTGACCGTGCACGCGGTCGACGACGGTGGCCCGGTGCCGCTGCGTGCGCGTGACCGGGCGGTCGAACACCTGCTGCAGGCCGCACTGGCCAGCGAACTGGGCGCGCCGCGTGAACTGCACCTGCAGCACCTGCGCCTGTACGACGGGCAGGGACGCGAGGACGACAAAGCGCTGTCGGCCCGCCACGTGGCCGGGCAGTTCCAGTTGCGGGTGCGCAGCAGCACCGGCCGCTGGCTGCAGTTCGACGTGCGCGAAGGCCAGGCCGGCCTGCAGCTGGAGCCGGGCCACGCCCTGAGCGACTACCTGCTGCGCATCTATGGGCTGCGCACCTTGCTGATCGTGCTGCTGGCCCTGCTGGTGGTGCGCTGGCTGACCCGCCCGCTCACCCGCCTGGGCGCCGCCGCGCAGGCGCTGGGCCACAACCTGCACGCACCGCCGCTGCCACTGGAGGGACCGCGCGAAGTCCGCCAGGCCGCGCAGGCCTTCAACCAGATGCAGCAGCAGCTGCAGCAGGCCGCGCAGGCGCGCGAGGAGCTGCTGGCCGCGGTATCGCACGACCTGCGTTCGCCGTTGACCCGGCTGCGCCTGCGTACCGAACTGCTGGCTGATGAAAGCGCGCGCACGCGCTGGCGTGCCGATCTGGACGACATGCAGGAGCTGGTGGATTCGATCCTGGACTACAGCAGCGCCACCCAGCTGCGCGGCGAACGCGCGCCGCTGGATATCGACGCCCTGCTGCGCACGGTGGTGGACGATGCACGCGAGGCCGGGCATGCGGTACAGCTGCAGGGACAGGTGGGCGTGGCCTACCGCGGCTTCCCGCGCAGCCTGAAGCGCGCGCTGGCCAACCTGCTGGACAACGCCGGGCGCTATGGCGGCGGCGCCTGGGTAAAGGCCTGGAGCGATGCTCGGGCCATCCACATCCGCATTGT
Organism: Stenotrophomonas sp. B1-1; assembly: GCF_010894375.1. Lineage (NCBI taxonomy): Bacteria > Pseudomonadati > Pseudomonadota > Gammaproteobacteria > Lysobacterales > Lysobacteraceae > Stenotrophomonas > Stenotrophomonas sp. B1-1. The sequence goes on from NZ_JAAIUZ010000023.1 coordinate 50,975, forward strand.
CGATGAAGGGCCAGGCATTCCTGCCGAACAACGCGCGCGCATGTTGCAGCCGTTCCAGCGCTTGGAAGCCTCGCGCAGCGCGCGGCATGGCGGTACGGGGCTGGGCCTGAGCATTGCCGTGGCCGTGGTGCAGGCGCACGGTGGGGAACTGCTGCTGGAAGACGGCGAGGAGGGGCGCGGTCTGTGCGTGCGCATCACCCTGCCGCATGCGCCCGGGTAGAGTCGAGCTTGCTCGACTGGCTTCTGTAGAGCCGAGCCGTGCTCGGCTGTCTTGAAGCAGTCGAGCAAGCTCGACTCTACCAACAGCAGTCGAGCAAGCTCGACTCTACCAACAGCAGTCGAGCAGGCTCGACGCTACGCGTTCAATCCGGTGCCTTGGCCGGCACGAACGGCGAGGTCGGGTCGCTGGCCGGGAAGGTCTCCTCCAGTGCCTGGTCCTGGTTGTCGCTGGCGTGCTGCTTGCGCTCGCGGCGCTTGAGCGGGCTCTCCTGCCCGCCCCGGTGGCGGTCGCCACAGTCCTTGCGGTCCTGCGCTGCCTGTTCAGGGTGGTGGACCACGGGCAGGGCGTCCACGTGCTCGGCAGGCATGCCGGCGCCGCGGTCTTCGGCATCGGCCAGATCATGCTTGGCACGTTGTTCGCCCGGAACCGGGGTGTGGGTCTGGCGCAGGGGATCTCGGCTGGACATGGGCGTGCTCCGCGGACGGGGTGTCCACTACAGCGCCGCGCGGGTAAAGGAACCGCGAACCCGGCGTCATGAACATATCTGTCACGGCTGGATAACGGCACCGCCGGTATTCCTGCCCTCCCGCCTCGCTGCAGGAGCCGGCCATGCCCCGTCTTGAACGCCCCGCCCCGTCCGTGTTCAACGCCCTGCTGGACCCGGCCGCGCCGCGCCCGGCGCAACGTCGCAGCCGGCGCCATGAAGATCCGCAGGCCGTGGGGCAGGACTACCTGCAGTACATGCTGAACGACTACGAGACCCGCCGTGCCCACGGCCACCGCAACTGGCGTGACCTGTGCCCGGTGTACGCCTTTGCATTGACCACCCACGCCGCCGACTGGCCACGCGGCGATGCCGCCGACACCTGCGAGGAACTGGCCGAGCACTGGGAACAGATGCGCGGGCAGTCGCGCATGGGCTGGGCACAGGCGCGCCCCGTGGTGGAAGACGCCTGGCGCGCGCTGGACCACATTCCGACGGCAGCGGTGCGGCCATTGCTGCAGTGATGCAGCACCGAACCCACGCGCGCCTGCACCACCCGCCCTGCACGGCCCCGACACGGCTGTTTCACGGCGGCCGACGGAAGCTGTGCGCCCCGCCGCTATGCAGGTGCGCGCCATGGCCCGCCCGATCTGGACCGGAACCCTTTCCTTCGGCCTGCTGAACGTGCCGGTGTCGCTGATGTCCGGTGAACGCAAGGTCGACCTGCAGTTCCGCATGCTGGATTCACGGGATCGAAAGCCGATCCGCTTCGAGCGGGTCAACGCCGATACCGGCGAAGAAGTGCCGTGGAAGGACATCGTCAAAGCCTACGAGTACGACAAGGGCAGCTATGTCGTGCTGGAAGAAGGCGATATCCGCTCGGCCGCACCGGAAAGCCACGAAACCGTGGAAGTGGAAACCTTCGTCGATGCCAACGCCATCGATCCACGCTACTACGAGAAGCCCTACCTGCTGCTGCCTGGCAAGAAAGCCGAGAAGGGCTACGTGCTGCTGCGTGAAACCCTGCGCGACACCGGCAAGGCCGGCATTGCGCGGGTGGTGGTGCGCACCCGCGAGTACCTGTGTGCGGTGATGCCGCAGGGCCATGCGCTGGTGCTGATGATCCTGCGCTATCCGCAGGAACTGGTCGATCCGGAAGATTACAAGCTGCCCACCGGCAGCCTGGCCGACTACCGCATCACCGCCAAGGAAACGGCGATGGCCGGCCAGCTGATCGAATCGATGGCCGCCGACTGGGACCCTTCGCAGTACCACGATGAATTCCGCGAGCGACTGCAGCAGGTATTGAACAAGCGCATCAAATCCAAGGGCGGCACCACCCGCGTGGAAGAAGAGCCGGAACCGCGCGAGGACGCCACCACCAACGTGGTGGACTTCATGGCGCTGCTGCAGAAGAGCCTGGATGCGAACACGCGCACGCCGGCGAAGAAAACCGCTGCACGCAAGGCGCCAGCGAAGAAGGCCAGCAAGGCGAAGAAGGCGACCGCGAAAACCGCTGCCAAGACCGGCAAGGCAACGAAGAAGGCCGCGCCGCGCCGCAAGGCAGGCTGAGCCATGTCCCTGCACCAATACCGCCGCAAGCGCCGCCTGGGCGGGGGCAGCGGGCAGACACCCGAGCCCGACGATGCCCCGGCAGCCGGCAACCCGAAGCGGCGCCCGCAGTTCGTCATCCAGCTGCACCACGCCAGCTCCCGCCACTACGACTTCCGTCTGGAGATGGACGGCGTGCTGAAGAGCTGGGCGGTGCCCAAGGGCCCGTCGCTGCGCGTGGGCGAGAAACGCTTGGCGGTGGAGGTGGAAGATCATCCACTTTCCTATGCCGGTTTCGAGGGCGACATTCCCGAAGGCCACTATGGCGCGGGCCATGTGCAGGTATTCGACCACGGCAGTTGGGCCTGCGAAGGCGACCCGCTGCAGGCCCTGGCCGACGGCAAGATCGACTTCGTGCTGCACGGGCAGCGCTTGGCTGGCGGCTGGAAGCTGGTGCGCACGGCCATGAAGGGCCGCCAGGTGCAGTGGCTGCTGATCAAGCGCGATGATGCGCAGGCACGCGATGCGGAGGCCGATGATCTGCTGCAGGAAGCCACGCCATCGCGCGCGGTGGCCCGCACGCGCGGCACGACACCCACCGCGCCACGCAAGGCCGATGCGCGCTGGCACGCGCGCGCGCTGAAGCTGGCCGGTGCACGTGATCATGCATACCCGCGCGGCTTCAAGCCGCAGCTGACCGACCACCGCGACAGCGCGCCCGACGGCGAGCGCTGGCTGCATGAGATCAAGTGGGATGGCTATCGCCTGCTGGCCGACCTGCACGAGGGCGAGGTGAAACTGCGCTCGCGCAATGGCCTGGACTGGACCGCCGACTTCCCCGAAGTCACCCAGGCCGTGCGCGCGCTGCCGGTGCGCGATGCGCGCCTGGATGGCGAGCTGGTGGTGCTCGATGCACAGGGACGCAGCGACTTCGCCGCCCTGCAGCGGGTGATCGATGGCAGTTCGAAGCAGCCGCTGCGCTACATCGTGTTCGACCTGCCCGGCGTGGCCGGCGTGGACATCAGTCGTGCGCCACTGGTCGAACGCAAGGCCTTGCTGAAGCAGCTGATCGGGACGGAACCGGGCACGCTGGCCTTCAGCGAGCACGTGCTCGACCACGGGCCGGCGGTGTTCGCCGCCAGTGGCGACGCCGGCTTCGAGGGCATCGTCAGCAAGCAGGTGGACGCGCCCTACGTGAACACGCGCGCGCGCAGCTGGGTGAAGGTGAAGCATGAAGACAGCGACGAGTTCGTCATCGTCGGACACACCGCACCCAAGGGCAGCCGGGTCGGCTTCGGTTCGCTGCTGCTGGCCACGCCCGATGGCGACGGCCTGCGCTATGTGGGGCGGGTCGGCACCGGTTTCGATGATGCAAGCCTGAAGAGGCTGGGCAGCGTGCTGGCGCCTTTGGCGGTGAAGACGCCGGTGCTGGAACTGCCCGCCCATGTCCCGTTGCGAGCGTCCAGCGTGCGCTGGGTGAAGCCGCAGGTGGTGGCCGAGGTCGCCTTCCGTGGCTGGGGCAAGGAAGGACTGCTGCGCCAGGCCAGCTTCAAGCGCCTGCGCAGCGACAAGGGAAAGCAGGACCTGGGCGTGACACAGCCCGCTGCGGGGCGCGATGACACTGCGGTAGCCATCAGCCATCCCGAGCGGGTGGTGTACCCGCGGCAGAAGCTCAGCAAGGGGGATGTGGCCGACTACTACCGGCAGATGGCGCGCTGGATTCTGCCGGAGATTGCCGCTCGCCCGCTGTCACTGCTGCGTTGCCCGGACGGCGTCGGCAAGGCCTGCTTCTTCCAGAAGCACCACGGAGCGGGCCTGGGCGATGCGGTGCATGCCGTGCCGCTGCAGCAGAAGAGCGGGCGCGAGGACTACGTCTATATCGACGATGCGCGCGGTTTGCTGCAGCTGGTGCAGATGAACACGCTGGAGCTGCATCCGTGGGGCGCGACGGTGGATGATCCCGAGCATCCGGACCGGCTGGTGTTCGACCTGGACCCCGGTGACGGTGTGTCCTGGGCGCAGGTAAAGACGGGTGCCCGCGATGTGCGCGACCGCCTGCTGCAGGTCGGCCTGCAGAGCTTCGTGCGGTTGTCCGGTGGCAAGGGCGTGCACGTGGTGGTGCCATTGCAGCCGAAAGCCGATTGGGAACAGGCCAAGGCATTCTGCGAGGCCTTCGCGCAGGCGATGGCGCTGGAACAGCCCGACCGCTACGTGGCGACGATGAGCAAGGCCAAGCGCAGCGGCGTGATCTTCATTGACTGGCTGCGCAACACCCGCGGTGCCACCAGCGTGTGCTCGTGGTCGCTGCGGGCACGCGACAGCGCCGGCGTCGCCGTGCCGTTGCGCTGGGACGAGCTGGCGCGGGTGAGTGCTGCCGATGCCTTCCCGATGCCCAAGGCGTTGGCCCGGGCGAAGCGGCTGAAGGCCGACCCCTGGCAGGGCATCGAACGGTTGCAGCAGGTGTTGCCGGGCGGTAATCGGTAGCGCCGGGCCACGCCCGGCGCTACCAGATCACTGCGGCGCCGATCAGAAGTCCGCGCGGATGCCGAAGGTCACCCGGCGTCCGGAGAACTCGTACTGGGTCGGGAAGGCCTTGTTGATCGTATAACCGCTGGTCTTTTCATCCAGCAGGTTGATCGCTTCCAGGTTCACCTTCCAGGTGTCGTTCAGGCGCAGGCCGATGGACGCGTCCAGCTGACCGTAGGCATCGCGGTAGACCGGGTACATGTTCAGGTGGATGTACTCGACGTACTTGTCCTTGTAGTTGTACGAGGCGCGCGCGCTGAAGCGATCGTTCTCGTAGTACAGGGTGAAGTTGTACGCCTTCTCGGCAAGGCCTTCCGGCGGGGTGGGAATGTCCAGGTCCGAAGCGCCGGTCAGCGAGTTGTCCAGCTGGGTGTAGTTGGCATTGATACCCCAGCCTTCCAGCGCCGGATGCAGCATCGACAACGGCAGCTGCGCCACCAGCTCCACGCCGGTCACCTTGTAGGAACCGTCCGCATTGACCGGCTGGTAGACCTCGAAGTCGTAGTAGCCGTCGAGCGACCCGTTGGCATTGAGCTTCTCCACGCCGGGCACGATGCCGGTCAGCGACTGCCGCACCACGCCATCGATCTTCTTGGAGAAGTACGATGCGGCCAGCAGCCCGCCGTTCTGCAGGTACTTCTCAAGGCCCACTTCCCACTGCCGGGCGGTGGTCGGCTTCAGTGCCGGGTTGCCGTCCATGAAGCGGAAGCTGCTCCAGCTGACCGTGCGGCGATAGGCGATGTCGGTCAGCGACGGGCGCATCAGCGTTTCCGATGCGGCGCCGCGCAGCACCAGGCCATCGGCAATCTCGGCGGTCATGTTGAAACTGGGCAGCACATCGCTGTAATCGCCGCTGCTGGAAATCGGCGTGGGCGTGTAGCCGTTGCTGCCATCGGCGTTCTGCACCGGGTGGAAGCCGGCCGAATCCACATCGGTGTCGATCGAGCGCACACCCAGGTTGGCATACACCGGCACCCGGCCGATATCGAAGTAGAAATCGGCCATGGCGTACAGCGCCAGGGTCTTCTCCTTCACTTCGTAGTACTGGCCTGGATCAATCGGCGTGCTGTAGCCGGGGTAGCGGAACGTCGCGCGTGCATAGGCGTTGGACACCTGCTGCCAGTCCAGATCGCTGGGGCGATAGCCGCCGCCCGGCGCCAGCTGGCTGATCCAGGTCGGGTTGCTGTCGGCCAGGGTGCGGGTGTTCACCCAGGCCACGCTGCCGGCGCTGGGGCCCTGGATCTTGCCGCTGCCGAACGCGCGTTCCTTGGTCTTGTCGGTATAGCGCGCGCCGAACTGCACGGCGTTGAGCGCGGGGAAGAACGCCAGGTTGAGCTGCCGGCGCAGGTCGAGCTGCGCGGCGTACTTGTCATCCTTCACGTTCTCCACTTCGGTTTCGTAGGCCTCGAACACGTATTTCTCCGGCGAGGCATACATGTTGAAACCGTTGGAGGCTGCACTGGGCACGGTCTCGCCGCCATCGGCAGTCCAGCGCGTGCGCGAGGGCGCATAGGCCACATGCTTCAGGTTGGCGTAGTCCGAATCCTTGCGCGCGCCGGAATAGCCGACCAGCGCGTCGATATCCCAGCCGCCCACCTTCCAGTCCAGTTTGCTGCTGAACTGGCGATAGTCGGTGTTGGCGCTGCGTTCCTTGCTGAGGATCTCGTGCTGGGTGGCGGTGTAGGACACATCCTTCAGCACGGTGATGCCATAGGCCGACAGGGTGTCGCTGTCGTAGTCGTGGATGGTGTCGAGCGTGCTGCGGCTGGAGGCCGAATAGGCGGCCGCATCGTACTCGTCCTCATGCGTGTCGTAGCCGCCGAACATGGCATCGAAGCTGAGCGAGAACGTATCGCTGGGCTTGAACTGCAGCGATGCGGTGGCACCCCACTGGTCCTGTTCGTTCAGATAGACGCGGTCGCCGACCTTGTCCTGGAAGATGATGCGGCTGGTTTCATCCTTGTCCATGCGGTCCTGCACGATGATGCCCGCATCGCGCGCCAGCACCGCCGCGGCCTGCGCGCCACGCGTGCCTGACGCCTCCAGGAAGCGCCCCATCGGCCGGAAGTTGATGCCCGAGTTGGAATCAGTACGGTTCGTGCGCTTGGCCTTGGAGAACGACACCAGGCCACCCCAGTCGCCCCAGGTGTCGCTGGCCAGGAACGAGATCTTCGGATCGATCTTGCCGTTGATCGAGTTGTGCGAGGCTTCGGCCGAGGCGCTGAACTTCGGTTCGGCATAGTCGAACGGCTTGGCGGTTTCGATGTAGACCGAGCCGGCGATGCCCCCTTCCTCGTCGGCCGCGGTCGGCGACTTCTGCACGGTCACCGTCTGCACCACGTCGGCGGCGAAGATGTCGAACTGCACATCACGCCCACCGCTGCCGGAGGCCGTGGCCAGGTTGTTGATCGACACCAGGGTGAACTCGCTGGGCAGGCCACGCACGCTGACCTTGCTGCCCAGGCCCTTGTTGCGCTCGATGGTGACACCGGGCATGCGCTGCAGCGCTTCGGCCAGGTTCTGTTCGGGGAAATCGGCCACGTCGGTGGCCACGATCGAATCGGAGAAACCGATGTTGGCGCGCTTGAGGTCGACGGCCTTCTCAAGGCTTTTGGCGTAGCTGCCGGTCACGGTCACCGTGTCCAACTGCTGCAGCTGTTGGCGGGTATCGCCATCGGCGGCCTCTTCGGCCATCGCGTCGATGGGCAGCACGGCCAGGCCGCCGATCAGCACCGCATGCACGGCGCGGGACAAAAGCTTCGCATGGGGAGCCGCAACGGCGGCTTCCCGGATCTGGTGACGCATCGGATGATTTCCCGGTTCCCTGTGGTGTCTTACGCCGCGCCTGCCCCTTTATCCGTGGGTGCAGGCCCCTGCGCCGCGTTGCCGACGTTCGGCGGGCACCGAGCCTAGGGGGGAATTGTTAAGCCTGTGTTGCGCTGCGCGAGGGGCGGCGCCCGAACCACCAGCCCAGCAGCAGTTGCACCGGCAGTGACAGCAGCAGGGAAACCGCGAACCAGCGTGGGAAATCGCCGCCCATCAGCCACAGACCGTAACCGGCACCGAGCACCAGCAGCAGCCACACCGAGGTGCCATGCGCGCGCGGCCAGCACGGCGCGTAGTAGGTCGCGAAGGCAATGGCGGCGATGCCGCCCAGCACGCTGAAGGCCAGGTCCCAGCCCAGCTGCGCTTCACTGCCCGGGTGCAGGCCGAACAACGACGGCAGCCAGCCACCGGCGCTGCTGACCAGAGCCAGGGCAAGCAGCGCACCGATCAGGGCGACGATGGACAGGAAGATGGTTTTGAGCAGGGCAGGCATGCACACATTGTACGGCGCGCCGGGTCATGCCTTGCTGGCGGCCTGCAAGGCGGCGAACTCTTCATCGCTGAACAAGCGCGAGCGCACCAGGAAGCGCACGCCCTCGCCGTTTTCCAGCGAAAACATGCCGCCCCGCCCGGGCACCACGTCGATGATCAGCTGTGTGTGCTTCCAGTATTCGAACTGCGAGGGGCTGATGTGGAACGGCGCGCCGCCGATCTCACCCAGGCAGACGTCACGGTCGCCCACGATGAAATCGCCCTGCGCGAAGCACATCGGCGAAGAGCCATCGCAGCAGCCACCGGATTGATGGAACAGCAGCGGGCCGTGGCGCGCGTGCAGCCGCTCGATCAGCTGCAGTGCGGCCAGGGTGGCGGTGACCTGTGGCGGAAGGTCGTTCATGGTGGCCTCGTTCGAGGGTCAGAGCCCTCTGCCAGTGGCAGAGGGATCCGACCCCTTTGCACGCCTGCCGCGCCCGTGGGAGAGGGGGACGGGCGCGGCAGCCGTGCGCGGGAGGGTCAGGCGGCGAAGTCCAGCACCACGCGGCCTTCAATGGTGCCCGCGTGCATGCGCGCGAACACGTCGTTGACGTTCTCCAGGCGGTCGGTGCTGACCGTCGCCGCCACCTTGCCCTCGGCAGCGAACAGCAGCGATTCCTGCAGGTCCAGGCGGGTGCCGACGATGGAACCGCGCACGGTCACCCCGTTGAGCACCATGCCGAAGATATCCAGGGGGAAGTTGCCCGGCGGCAGCCCGTTCAACGACACCGTGCCGCCGCGGCGGACCATGCCCAGCGCCTGCTCGAACGCCTTGGGCGACACCGCGGTGACCAGTGCACCGTGCGCGCCGCCGATTTCCTTCTTCAGGAACGCGGCCGGATCGGTGGTGCGCGCATTCACCGTCACCTGCGCGCCCAGGCGCTCGGCAAGCTTCAGCTTGGCATCGTCCACGTCCACGGCCGCTACGTTCAGGCCCATGGCGCGTGCGTACTGCACGGCCATGTGGCCCAGGCCGCCGACGCCGGAAATCACCACCCAGTCGCCGGGCTTGGTGTCGGTCACTTTCAGGCCCTTGTAGACGGTCACCCCGGCGCACAGCACCGGTGCGATCTCCACGAAGCCCACTTCCTTGGGAAGCAGGCCGACATAGTTGGCATCGGCCAGTGCGTACTCGGCGAAGCCGCCGTTGACCGAGTAGCCGGTGTTGCGCTGTGTTTCGCACAGCGTTTCCCAGCCGCCCAGGCAGTGTTCGCAATGGCCACACGCCGAGTACAACCAGGGGATGCCGACCCGGTCACCTTCCTTGATGTGGCCGACCCCGCCGCCCACGGCCACGACGTGCCCCACGCCCTCGTGGCCGGGGATGAACGGCGGGTTCGGTTTCACCGGCCAGTCGCCCTCGGCGGCGTGCAGGTCGGTATGGCAGACGCCACAGGCCTCGATCTTGACCAGTACCTCGCCCGCCCCCGGGCGCGGTACCACCACTTCTTCGATGACCAGCGGCTTGCCGAACTCACGGACAACGGCGGCCTTCATGGTTCTGTTCATGCATGGATCTCCGTAGTGCGCTTGCGGACAGAATGGCGCCGGCGGCGAACCGGCGCCTTGATCACGATCAAACTTCAGAAGAAACCCAGCTTCTTCGGCGCGTAGCTCACCAGCAGGTTCTTGGTCTGCTGGTAGTGGTCGAGCATCATCTTGTGGTTTTCGCGGCCGATGCCCGACTGCTTGTAGCCGCCGAAGGCCGCGTGCGCGGGATAGGCGTGGTAGCAGTTGGTCCACACCCGCCCGGCCTGGATCGCGCGCCCGACCCGGTACAGGCGCGCCGCATCGCGGCTCCACACGCCCGCCCCCAGGCCGTACAGCGTGTCGTTGGCGATCTGCAGGGCCTCTTCCTCGGTCTTGAAGGTGGTCACCGCCACCACCGGCCCGAAGATTTCTTCCTGGAAGATGCGCATGCGGTTGTGGCCCTTGAACACAGTGGGCTTCACGTAGAAGCCGCCGGCCAGCTCACCCTGCAGCGTGTTGCGCTCGCCGCCGATCAGCACTTCAGCGCCCTCCTGGCGGCCGATGTCGATGTAGGACAGGATCTTTTCCAGCTGCTCGCTCGATGCCTGCGCGCCGATCATCGTGTTCGGGTCCAGCGGGTCACCCTGGACGATCGCCGCCACGCGCGCCAGCACGCGTTCGATGAACTTCTCGTAGATCGATTCCTGCACCAGTGCACGCGAGGGGCAGGTACAGACCTCGCCCTGGTTGAGCGCGAACATCACGAAGCCTTCCACCGCCTTGTCGAGGAAGTCATCGTCTTCGGCCATCACATCGGCGAAGAAGATGTTGGGCGACTTGCCGCCCAGCTCCAGGGTGACGGGAATCAGGTTCTGGCTGGCGTACTGCATGATCAGTCGGCCGGTGGTGGTTTCACCGGTGAAGGCGATCTTGGCGATGCGCGGGTTGCTGGCCAGCGGCTTGCCCGCTTCCAGGCCGAAGCCGTTGACCACGTTCAGCACGCCCGGCGGCAACAGATCGCCGATCACTTCCATCAGCACCAGGATCGAGGCCGGGGTCTGCTCGGCGGGCTTGAGCACCACGCAGTTGCCGGCGGCCAGCGCCGGGGCCAGCTTCCACGCCGCCATCAGCAGCGGGAAGTTCCACGGAATGATCTGCCCGACCACGCCGAGCGGTTCATGGAAGTGGTAGGCCACGGTGTCCGCATCGATCTCGGACAGGCTGCCTTCCTGCGCGCGCAGGGCACCGGCGAAGTAGCGGAAGTGATCGACCATGAGCGGCAGGTCGGCGTTGAGCGTCTCGCGGATCGGCTTGCCGTTGTCCCAGGTTTCGGCATGGGCCAGCAGTTCCAGGTTCTGCTCGATGCGGTCGGCAATGCGGTTCAGCACCAGCGAGCGCTGGGCCACCGGAGTGCGGCCCCAGCCCTCCCGGGCGGCGTGGGCCGCGTCCAGCGCGGCTTCAACATCGTCGGCATTGGAGCGGGCCACTTCGGTGAACACCTGGCCGTTCACCGGCGAGGTGTTGTCGAAGTACTGGCCGCTGCGCGGGGCAACCCAGTCGCCGCCGATGTAGTTGCCGTAGCGCGGCTTGAAGATCGAACGCGGGTCGGTGGCATGCGGACGGGTGGACGTTACGGCGTTCATGCGGGGCTCCCAACGGGTTGGCGTAGTGCCCGTGCTGGCGCAAGGACGGTGCCAACTGTGGCGTGCTGCGGCGCGTCACGAGGTCCTGCGCTGCCCCGCCTGCGCCTGAGACGCGCGGCTGCGGCGCTGCAGCAGCGGCCTTCCTTGCGGGCTGGCGCGCGATGTGCTGTTAATCGGAACAGGTCCTGAAACAACTGTCGCAGAATGCGACACAGGAGGCTGTCGGTGTCCCCGCTTGCTCCCGACCCGCGCCTGGGCAGTGCCCGGCGCAGTTTCTTCGAACGCGGTGCGGCGCCGGTGGGCGCGGTGCCCGACGCCATCCTGCACTCGTGGCAGCGCTGCCAGCGTCATGGCCTGCTGGTGGACGCGCAACCCAATGCCGAACCGCTGACCGATGGCCGCCTGCGCGAGCTGCGGCAGCGCCGCGAACGGTTGTGGCGGCAGGCCCGGCCCGAACTGGAAGGCTTGGCGGCGGAGATGACCCACAGCGGCAGCATCGTGCTGCTGACCGACGAGGATGGCTGGATCCTGGATGCCGAAGGCAGCACCGGCTTCCTGGACAAGGCTGGCCGTGTCGCGCTGATGCCGGGCGTGCGCTGGGACGAAACCAGCGTGGGCACCAACGCGATCGGCACCGCGCTGGTGGAAGGCCGTGCGCTGCAGGTACGCGGTGGCGAACACTACTTCGCCCCGCACGGCATCCTCACCTGCTCGGCGGTACCGATCATGGACCCGCACGGCCAATGCCTGGGGGTGCTGGACGTATCCGGCGACGCGCGCCTGCCCCACCTGCACGCACTGGCCCTGGTGCGGCAGGCGGTGGCCCAGATCGAGCACCGTGGTTTTGCCGATGGGCTGCCCGACTGCGAGCTGTTGCGCCTGCACCACCAACCGGTGCTGCTGGGCAGCGCGCGGGAGGGCGTGCTGGGCTTCCGCGGCGGGCGCCTGGTCGCGGCCAACCGTGCCGGCCTGGCCCTGTTCGGGCTGGAGCGCCATGACATCGGAAGAACGCCGTACGAAGCCTTGTTCGAGCAACCGCTGTCACGGCTGGCCGACGATGGCGTGCTGCTGGATCGCCAGGGCCGCCGCCTCTACGGGCTGCGCCAGCCGCGCGGTACGCGGCGCGCGCAGGGCGCCCCCGCGCAGCGCCTGCCGCAGGCGCCGCCGGTGGTCGCAGCGGTTCCGCGCGGGCCGTTGTTCGATGCCGCCCAGCAGGCGCAGCTCGACGCGGCCGGGCGGGTCCTGCAGGCGGGCCTGCCGGTGCTGCTGCAGGGTGAAACCGGAACCGGCAAGGAAGTATTCGCACGTGAACTGCATGCGCGCAGCGCACGCGCGGGGCGGCCGTTCGTTGCGGTGAACTGCGCTGCATTGCCCGAGGGCCTGATCGAATCGGAGCTGTTCGGTTACGAAGAAGGCGCGTTCACCGGCGCGCGCCGCCACGGCAGCACCGGGCTGCTGCGCCAGGCCGAAGGCGGTGTGCTGTTCCTGGATGAGATCGGTGACATGCCGCTGGCGCTGCAGCCCCGGTTGCTGCGCGTGCTGCAGGAACGCGAGCTGTCGCCGCTGGGCGGCGGCAAGCCGGTGAAGCTGGATTTCGCCCTGGTCTGCGCCAGCCACTGCGACCTGCCGCAGGCGGTGGCCGCCGGGCGCTTCCGCGCGGATCTGTACTACCGCATCGCCGACCACGTGGTGACCCTGGCACCGCTGCGCCAGCATCCCGATCGTGGCGCGGTGGTCGATGCGCTGTGGCAGCAGCTGGGCCACGACCAGGCGTTGCCCGCTGCCACCCGTGCCGCGCTGGCGGCCTGTGCCTGGCCGGGCAACCTGCGCCAGCTCAGCGCCTGCCTGCGCACCCTGGTGGCGTTGGCAGGGCCAGGCCAGCCGGCAGGCCCGGAACTGCTGCCTGATGTCGTGCGCAACGGTGCGGCGGACACCGTGCCACCGGTACTGGCGTCCACCGCAGCACTGGGGGAGATTGCCGAAGCGGCGATGCGCCAGGCGCTGGCCGCGTGCGAGGGCAATGTAAGCGCAGCGGCCAAGCGGCTGGGAATCAGCCGCAGCACGCTGTACCGGCGGCTGGGCGCACCGCGCGGCGGTTGAACGCGGGGCAATGCCGGGCTTGCGCGACGAACCCGGTCCGTAGAGTCGAGCTTGCTCGACTGCTCTACGCGAAATGCCGCGAAAGGCCAGTCGAGCAAGCTCGACTCTACCAACGGCGGTGGCCGTCAGCTGGCCAGTACCGAGGCCTGGCGTGCCAGGTCTTCGATGCCCTGCCAGTCGCGCGCCTGCACCAGGGCGGCGGTGGTCAGCCACGAACCGCCCACGCACAGCACGTTGGGCAGGTGCAGGAACTGCGGTGCGGTCTGCACGCTGATGCCGCCGGTCGGGCAGAAGCGCACATCGGCGAACGGGCCGTGCCAGGCCGACAACAACGCCGCGCCACCGGCCTGCACCGCCGGGAAGAACTTGAAGGTGTCCAGCCCGTGCTCAAGACCCACGATCAGCTCCGAACCGGTGGCCACGCCCGGCAGGTACGGAAGGTCGGCATCGCGGGCGGCGGCATACAGGGTGGGCGTTGCGCCGGGCGACACCGCGAAGCGCGCACCGGCGGCCTTCGCGGCCTGCATCTGCGCCGGCGTCATCACCGTGCCAGCGCCGACCACGGCATCGGGCACGGCCTCGACCATCGCCTTGATCGCCTCCAGCGCGCGCGGCGTGCGCAGGGTCACCTCGATCACCGGCAGGCCGCCACGGAACAGGGCCTGTGCCACCTGCACCGCATCGTCCACGTCATCGGGAGTGAACACCGGGATCACCGGGGCCAGTTTCAGTACCGCACGTACGCGCGGATCAGCGCCGGACATCGAATCGCTCCTCGCCCACCAGGGCCAGCACGTCAGCTTCGCTGACAGGGTTGAAATCGCCGGGGATCGAATGCTTCAGTCCGCCGGCCGCCAGGCCGAAGCGCACGGTGGCCTCGGCATCCAGACCGGACAGGATGCCATGCAGAATGCCGGCGGCGAAGGCGTCGCCACCGCCGATGCGGTCGACGATGCCCTGCAGCTGGCGTACCGGCGCCTGAGCGCGGGTGCCATCGCGGCCCAGCAGCAGCGCGCCCAGTGCGTGGTGGTCCACGCTGATCGCCTGGCGCTGGGTGCAGGCCATCCACTGCAGGTGCGGGAAGGCGGCAAAGGCGGCCGCCGCTGCGGCTTCCACCTTGGCCACCACATCGGCCTGCTCGAACCGCTGGCCGAGGATCACCTCGATGTCGCGGTAGTCGGCGAACACGATGTCGGCCTGCGCGAACAGCTGGTGCAGGATCGCCTGCGCATCGCCGCCCCAGCGCTGCCACAGCTTGGGCCGGAAGTTGCCGTCGAAGGACACGCGCACGCCCAGGGCGCGCGCTGCACGCGCTGCTTCCAGCGTGGCCTGCGCCACGTCCGGGCCCAGCGCCGGGCTGACCCCGGACAGGTGCAGCCACTGCGCGCCCTGCAGCAGTGCCGGCCAGTCGTAGTCGGCGGCAGTACTGCGGGCGAAGGCCGAATCGGCACGGTCGTAGACCACTTCGCTGGCCCGCTGCACCGCACCGGTGGTCAGGAAGTACAGGCCCATGCGCCCATCCGGGTCCTGGCGTACGCCGCGCGTGTCCACGCCATGGCGGCGCAGTTCGCCCAGCACGTGCGCGCCCAGCGCATTGCCGGCCACGGTGCTGACCATGGCCACCTCATGTCCGAAGCAGGACAACGAGACACCCACGTTCGCTTCCGCACCGCCCACATGCACCTGCAACTGCGGCGACTGCAGCAGCAGCTCGCGACCTGGTGCTCCCATCCGCAGCAGCAGTTCCCCGAAACACACGACACGACCCATTTCCGCTCCCTTACGCTGGCCGCCAGCACGTACGGCTGCACGGCGTGGAATCGCACCACGCACCCGCGTGGCGGTTGGCTATCGGTGTCATTGTAGATCCGACCCGCCGTCCGCACAGCCTAGCAAACTGTCGGAAGCATTGTCCCGCAAGCGTCTTGGAGACATTGCAGATCTGTTGCGGTGCAAGATGCCGGAACCGGGAGGTGCTGTTACCGTCCGCCTTGACCAGCGGTGTCATTCCGCTGAAACACTCGCGAGACCAGACCTTTGGGAGAGGGGAAAGGCATGCATTCTCGGAACCACGCAAAAAAGACACCGGTTACCTTGCTGGCCATGGCCGTCGGCCTGGCACTGTCGGCAGGCGCCGCCGCCCAACAGCAGAGCGAAGCGCCCGCCGCCACCAACCTGGACACGGTGAACGTCACCGGCTACCGCGCCAGCGTGGAAAAGGCGCTGGACATCAAGCGCAGCGAATCCGGCGTGGTCGACGCCATCGTGGCCGAGGATGTGGGCAAGTTCCCCGACCTGAACCTGGCCGAATCGCTGCAGCGCATTCCCGGCGTGGTCATCACCCGCGAAGCCGGCGAAGGCCGCAACATTTCGGTGCGCGGCCTGGGCCCGGATTTCACCCGCGTGCGCTTGAACGGCATGGAAGCGCTGACCACGGTGGGCGCCGGCGACCAGAGCGGCGGCACCAACCGTGGCCGTGGCTTCGACTTCAATGTGTTCGCCTCGGATCTGTTCTCGCAGATGATCGTGCGCAAGACCGCCTCGGCCGATGTCGAGGAAGGGTCGCTGGGCGCCACGGTGGACCTGCGCACCGCGCGCCCGTTCGACTACGACGGCTTCACCTTCGCGGCCAGCGGCCAGGCCGGCTTCAACGCCATGGCTGAAAAGGCCGACCCGCGCATGGCCGCGCTGATCGCCAACACCTTCGCCGACGGCACCTTCGGCGCGCTGCTGTCGGTGGCCTATTCCGAACGCCAGGCGCTGGAAGAAGGCTCCAACACCGGGCGCTGGGCCAACGGCACCAGCAACGGTGGGTTCGCCGCCAGCCCGCTGTTCCCGGCCGCGCGCAGTGCCGATGTGTACCACCCGCGCTTCCCGCGCTACGTGCAGATGGAACACGAACAGAAGCGCCTGGGCGTGACCGGTTCGCTGCAGTGGAAGCCGACCGATCGCACTGAAATATCGCTGGATACGCTGTATTCGAAGATCGACGCCACGCGCGACGAGCACTACATCGAAGCGATCTCGTTCAGCCGCAACCGCGATGCCGCCACCGGTGCCAACCGCCGCCCCGACCGCGACGGCAAGCCGGTGATGGTGGTGCGCAACGGCGAGATCCGCAACAACGCGCTGGTCTACGGCGAATTCGACAACGTCGATATCCGCAGCGAGAACCGCCACGACGAATGGAGCACCGAGTTCAAGCAGGCCAGCCTGAACTTCGATCATCGCTTCAACGATGCGTTCTCGTTGAACGGCAAGCTGGGCGTCTCGCGTTCCAAGCACGAGAACCCGGTGCAGACCACCATCATCATGGACAAGTACGATGTGGACGGTTACAGCTACGACTACCGTGGCAACAGCCGTGCGCCGGTACTGAACTACGGCATCGACCCGACCAACCCCAATGGCTGGGAGCTGGCCGAGATCCGCCTGCGCCCGCAGTACGTGGACAACGACTTCGACACCGCCGAAGTCAACTTCAACTGGAACATCAGCCTCGGCTTCCGCCTGAAGGGCGGCGTGCTGGCCAAGAACTACACCTTCGACACGCTGGAGCTGCGCCGCAACAGCGAAGGCGCGGTACCGACCTTCGCCAACGGTTCGCGCATCGTGCCGGTGGACCTGACCAGCCAGGCCGGGCTGAAGGGCATCTCCGGTTCGCCGTCGAGCTGGGTGGTGCCGAACCTGGATGCCGTGGCCGACGCGCTGGACATCTACAGCAATACCGGCACGTTCGCACTGGCACCGCGTGCCAACAACAGCCGCAGCGTGGAAGAGAAGGACCGTGGCGTCTGGCTGATGGGTGAGTTCTCCACCGATCTGGGCAGCATTCCGCTGTCGGGCAACTTCGGCGTGCGCTACGTGCAGACCGAACAGACCTCCAGTGGCGCGGCCACCGTGGGCGGCGTGCTGGTGCCGGCCACCACCAACCGCAAGTACAACGACACCCTGCCCTCGTTCAACCTGGTGGCCGAGATCACCCCGGACTTCCTGATCCGCCTGGGCGCGGCCAAGGTGATGAGCCGACCGGGCCTGGGCAACCTGACCCCCGGCGTGACCGTGGCCGTGGCCGGCGGTGCGCGCACCGTGGCCGGCGGCAACCCGAACCTGGATCCGTTCCGCGCCACCAACGTGGACATGAGCTTCGAGTGGTACTTCAACGAAGGCGCGATGGCCGGCATCGGCCTGTTCTACAAGGACATCGAATCGTTCGTGCAGACCACCCGCGAAGTGCGCCCGTATTCCACCAGCGGCCTGCCGGCCAGCCTGCTGGAAGGCACCGGTGCATCGGTCAACGATGACTTCACCTTCAGCATTCCGCTGAACACCCCCGGTGGCGAGCTGTACGGCGTGGAAGCCAACTACACCCAGCCCTTCACCTTCCTGCCCGGCAAGTGGTCGAACCTGGGCGTGCAGCTGAACTACACCTGGGTCGACACCAGCATCCAGTACGTGAACGGCAACGGCGTGGCGGTGATGAAGAACCAGCTGACCGGTACCTCGAAGAACGCCTGGAACGCCACGCTGTTCTACGAAGGCGAGGTCTGGTCCGGGCGCGTGTCGGCCACCAACCGCAGCGATTACCTGACCCAGGCACCGGGCCAGGAAACCGGCTTCAACCTGGATGGCTACCACGGCATGACCGGCACCACCGTGCTGGATGCTTCGATCCGCTACCGCATCAGCGACCAGCTGGAACTGAGCCTGGAAGGCATCAACCTGACCAACGAAGCATCCGACGAGTGGGTGTACTCGCCCACCACCGGTCAGCTGCCGCTGCAGTACACCGAAACCGGCCGCCAGTATCTGCTGGGCGTGCGCTACAAGTTCTGATGCAGCCGCGGCGGCGTGTGCGCACGCCGCCGCATTCCCGTGCAACGACATACCGCTGCGGCGCACTGCTGCGGCGCAAGATGCCGCGTCCCATGTGCTTTGTTACGTTCACGCATGACCCGCGGTGTCAGCACGTCGTTGCACCCGCGTCGTGCCGGAGGAGGCCGGCACGAACGCAGCAACGCACCTGCAACGCTTGAGGACACCCTGGGAGGGGATTTCAGATGGATTCGTCGCTCGCGCTTCATCGCGGCCGCGCGCCGCGCGCCGTGCTTGCCCTGTCGATCGGCCTGGTGCTGTGCCAGGCTGCCTATGCCCAGCAGACCCCGGAAGCGGCTGCGTCCGCACCCGATGCGGTCGACCTGGACAAGGTGGAAGTAAAGGCCACCTACCGCGAAAGCCTGCAGCAGTCGCTGGACGAGAAGCGCTACAGCGTCGAGCAGGTCGATGCGATCTACGCCGAGGACATCGGCAAATTCCCCGATCTGAACCTGGCCGAATCGATGCAGCGCATTGCCGGCGTATCGATCGACCGCGAAGGCGGCGAAGGCCAGCAGATTTCCGTGCGTGGCCTGGGGTCGGACTTCACCCGCGTGCGCATCAATGGCCTGGAAGCCCTGTCCACCGCCGGCAGCGGCACCACCGGGGTGAACCGCAGCCGTGGCTTCGACTTCAATACCTTCGCCTCGGAACTGTTCAGCCGGGTCAAGGTGAACAAGACCCAGTCGGCGCAGATGGATGAAGGCTCGCTGGGTGCGACCGTCGATCTGCGCGCCTCGCGACCGTTCGATTTCGAGGGCTTCCAGGCCTCGCTCAACGGCCAGTACGGCTTCAACGAACTGTCGCGCAGCAAGGACCCGCGCGTGTCTGCGCTGCTGAGCAACACCTGGGCCGATGGCCGCTTCGGTGCCCTGATGTCAGTGGCGTGGAGCAAGCGCACCATCTTCGAGGAGGGCTACAACCCGGTTCGTTGGGAGCACGGCAACTACCGCAACTCCAACCAGTCCACCGCTGCCAACAACGGCACCTACGGTTTCTGCAGCCCGGTGGGCTACGACCCGCAGACGCCGCGCAACCCGGCCAGCAATGAAACCGCGCAGGGCGTGGGCAGCGCCGCCAACCAGGCGCGCAACAACGGCTGGGGCAGCTACGGCATCGATGCCACCCACTGCGGCACCGGCATCGACCGGCCGGCGGCCACGGCAGAAAACATCGCCGCCTACGAGACCGCGACCAATGCGTGGATTCCCCGCTACCCGCGCTACGTACGCACCGAACACGAGATCGAACGGCTGGGCGTGACCGGCGCGCTGCAGTTCCGCTTCAGCCCCGACAGCCTGTTGAACCTGGACCTGATGTATTCCCGCCTGGACAAGGACCAGCGCGAGGATTCGCTGGGCGCCAACCTGCACCGCACCGCGCAGTACGGCGGCAAGACCCAGATCGCCGTGCGCGAGGCGCAGGTGGATGCGCAGAACCGCCTGGTCTACGGCGTGTTCGACAACGTGGATTTCCGCACCGAATCGACCTCGATCGAAGAGACCACCGAGTTCAAGCAGGCCAGCCTGAACTTCGAGCACCGCTTCAACGACGCGGTGCGCCTGGACGCGCTGGTCGGCCATTCCTCGTCCAGCTTCGAACGTCCCGTGTTCTCCATGGTCAGCTTCGACAACAGCAACCTGGATGGCTTCGTGCTGGACATGCGCAACGGCGCCAGCATGCCCTCGATGACCTTCCCGTTCGCGCTGGGCGATGCCGCATCGTGGCAGTGGCTGGGCTATGGCACTGCACCGGTGAATGCCAACGGCACCGCGCGCGGCGGCAACATCAGCGAAGTGCGGCTGAACCCGCAGTACGTCGACAACAGCTTCGACACCGCCAAGGTCGACCTGACCTTCAACATCTCGCCCACCTTCACCCTGCGCGGCGGCCTGGCCTACAAGGACTACGGCATGAGCACGCAGGAATACCGCAACATCAGCTACGGGCGCATGTCGCAGGCGCTGCCCAGCGGCGTGGGCGTGGGCGATCTGTCCACCACCCTGGACGGCTTCGGCAAGGGCCTGGACGGCAACACGCCGAACGGGTGGTTGATTCCCGATTTCAGCCGCATCGCCGAACTGCTGGATATCTACTGCAACTGCAACACCGGCACCCTGGGCGGCGACTACCGGCTGGCCGGCGTGGGCCACTATGGCGCATCGAACAACAACTTCGACGTGACCGAGAAGAGCTACGCCAGCTACCTGCAGCTCGATTTCAACACCGAATTGTGGGACCGGCCGTTCCGCGGCAACCTGGGCCTGCGCTACGTGCGCACGCAGATCGATGCCAGTGGCTATGCGCCGTGCCAGGCCGCCAACAGCAACGACCTGTCGTCGCAATGCGAGCCGTTCCTGGGCGTGGCCAGCGCCACCGCCGATGCCGGCGAGCGCCTGCTGGTCGGCACCACCGTCGCCCACCGCTACGACGACTGGCTGCCGTCGCTGAACCTGGCGTGGGACCTGACCGACACCTTCGTGCTGCGCTTCGGCGCGGCCAAGACCATGGCCCGGCCCACCCTGTCCAACCTGTCGCCCAGCGTCAGCGGTGGCCCAACCGCCTTCGTCGATGAAGACCGCTACTACTCGATCAACCTGGGCAACCCCAAGCTCGATCCGTTCCGCTCCACCAACTACGACCTGAGCGCGGAGTGGTACTTCCAGGAAGGCGCGCTGCTGTCGGCGGCGGTGTTCTACAAGGACATCGAGACCTACGTGCAGCGCACCCGCCTGCTGACCACCTGGCAGGACATGGGCTATTCGCTGGACCTGCTGCCGGCCGGCTTCAGTCCGAACTCGCTGTTCAACGTGCAGAGCTACTTCAACACGCCGGGCGGCCCGTTGAAGGGCTACGAGCTGACCTACCAGCAGCCCTTCAGCTTCCTGCCGGGCTTCTGGAAGAACTTCGGCATCCAGCTGAACTACACCCACGTGGATTCGAAGATCAAATACCTCTTCAGTTCCGGCAGCGGCGACACCATCGTCACCACCTACACCGAGAACGACCTGCTGAACCTGTCGCCGAACTCGTACAACGCCACCCTGTACTACGACGACGGGCGCTTCAGTGCGCGTGTTTCCACCAGCTACCGCGACGCCTACATCAACCAGATCCTGACCCAGGAAAACGTGTGGGACCTGGACGGCAACCAGTACGCCACGGCCGATGTGACCGGCAAGTACAGCGTGGAGAACGTGGATTTCAACATGTCCTGGAAGTTCAACAAGCAGCTGACCGTCAGCTTCGAGGCGATCAACCTGCTGGACAGCGCCGATGAGCGTTACGTGGACTCGGCCCTGTCCCTGCCCGACCGCTACACCCATACCGGTCGCCAGTACTACCTGGGGCTGCGCTACAAGTTCTGAGCCCCTGCCTGCCCTGCCGTACCGCTGCACCGTCGAATGCTGCTGAAAGGAAGGTTCCATGCACCGCACCGCATCTGCTTCGCCCCGTCCGTGCCGCCGCCTGCTGGTGGCCGCGCTGCTGCTGGCCACCGCCCTGCCTGCGGGCGCCGCGGCACCGCCCACGCTGCTGTTCCACGTGGACGCCAACCAGGGACTGACCGCGGTGACGGCGCAGGGCGAGGCGGTGCCGAACTTCCGCGACAAGGCGGCGGTGGTGGACGACGGCGCACGCGGCAAGGCGATCCAGTGGGAAGACGATGGCGTGCTGGCCTGGGATGCACCCGGCAACATCCAGGCCCAGCGCGGCACCCTGGCCTTCGACTGGCGCCCGCGCTACGCCGTGGGCGAAGCACCGTTCGTGATCTTCCGCGTGGGCTATGCCGACCACAGCAGCTGGGACATGGCCTGGCTGCGCATCGACTGGAACGGCCACGGCTTCGATGCGTTCGTGACCGATGCCAACCTGGCACGCAGCCGCGTGTCGTTCCGCATGGACACACCGCCGCGGCCGGACCAGTGGCTGCACCTGGCCTTCGCCTGGGACGAGGACCAGGGCGTGCGCCTGTTCGTGGATGGGCGCGAAGTGGCGCGCACGCAGGCCACCGGCGATTTCGATGCCGCGCTGGACCAGTTGGGCCTGGCCGGGCGAGTGATGGCCCCTTACCAGGTGCAGAGCCGCTACAACTTCCTGCGCGGCAGCGATTTCCAGCACATCCGCGTGTACGACCGCATGCTGGATGGGCCCGCCGTGGCCGCACTGGCGCGCGGCCAGGCACCGGCCAGCGCGGTGGCGTCGGCCACCGACGAACGCGCCTGGCGCCATCGCTTCGGCTGGGAAGGCGCCGCCCCGCCTGCGCTGTCGGCGGCGGGCACGCGCATCCGCAAGATCGAGTTCGCCGACACCCGCGACCTGAAAGCGTGGATGTGGAAGGCCACCGATGGCATTGCCGAGACCACCTGGCCCGGCGTTTACAACCGTTCGCGCCTGCCCGGCCGCAACGACTACTTCCAGTTGCCGGACTGGAACACCTACGTCGAAAGTGGCCAGCACCTGGACCTGACCCTGCCGGTGGGCGAAACGGTGAACCGGGTTGAGATCCGCGGTGCGGCCTTCGGCACCCTGGCCCACGGCGCCGACGCCGCGCATGCCAGCCAGGTGCTGGCCACGCGGCAACAGGGCGTGGTGCGCAGCGTGCAGGACATTCCCGCGCAGTCCGGTGGCGTGCTGCGCTTCAGCAACGTGGAACAGGAAACCCCGATCCAGGAAATCTGGGCCTACCACGTGAGCGAGGGCGCCGAGCCCGACGGCACGGTGAAGCAGACGTACATCATCGACAGCCAGGCCCTGCCCGACTACACCAACCTGGACGCGCTGCGCCGCTACATCGACGGCCGCTATCCGGCCGCCGAGCGCAGCACGGTCATGGCCCTGCCCAAGGGCGCCGGCTCACGCCGCCGCAGCGCCGATACCCTGCCGGCGCAGCCGCGCCCGATCGTGCACGTGCTCATTCCCTCCGGCGTGGGCGATGCGCCGGCCAACCAGCCGTTGATCCGCAGCTGGGCCTACAGCTGGGAAAACATGCACGACGGCCTGGACGGCGTGGCCATCGACCTGCCCGCGCTGGACCTGCCGGCCACGCAGGACGGCCTGATTCCCCTGAACATCCGCATCAAGGATCCGATCTGGCCGGCGCGCGACATGATTGATGTCTCGGTGTCGGTGCAGCCTGGGCAGAAGCGCACGCTGTGGCTGGACCTGCGCGACCGCATCCTGACCCCCGACAGCCTGTGGCTGAGCATCGCCTCGGCGGCACCGGGCTTCGACGCCGCTGCGCTGGATGGTGCGCAGGTGCGGCTGGTGTTCAAGCCGCGCGCCGAAGCGCTGAAGGAACACGTGGCCGACCGCTTCAACCAGGTGCGTGACAACTGGGGCTTCCTGGTGGAAGAACACACCACGTCCAAGCGCCAGCGCCTGTACGCGCGCGTGTACGCCGACCTGAGCGATCTGCTGCGGGTCGACCCGGACCACGAACTGGGCCGGCTGTACTGGAACTACATCAGCTACAACAGCCAGGGCCGCCCGCCGTTCAGCGCCCCGCAGGTGCCCAAGGGCGTCCCCGCCTGGGCGTTCCACCAGCTGCAGGACCTGGCCCACGTGCGCCGCTTCGTGGACTGGTGGATCGACGAACGCCAGGTGGCCTACGGTGATTTCGGCGGCGGCATCTCCGACGATTCCGACCTGACCCAGCAGTGGCCGGGCCTGGCCCTGATGGGCGTGCAGCCGGACCGCCTGAATGCCTCGCTCACCGCGTTGTCCGATGCGGTGTACCGCAACGGCATGTTCAGCAACGGCCTGAGCACCATCGAAACCGACGAACTGCATTCCTACGAGGAGGGCATCAACACCAACAGCGCCATGCTCTACCTCAACTGGGGCGACCCGCTGACGGTGGAGCGGCTGATGGAAACGGTGAAGGCATTCGACGAACGCATCATCCTGCGCAATCCGCAGGGCCACCTGCTGTTTTCCAGCAACTGGTTCGGCGGCAACAAGGTCTACCGCGAACCGAACTGGCAGTGGCAGAAGCCTTACTCGTTCCCGGTGCTGCACCCGGCGTTCCTGCTCGGCCAGTACAACGCCGATCCGACCGGCCGCAAGCTGGTGATCGGCCTGGCCGACGGCTATCTGGCCCACGCCGGCCGCGACGACAAGGGCCGCTTCACCCTGCCCAACGAAATCAACTGGGCCACCGGCGCCACCCGCGGCGGTGAACTGAACAACGGTTCCGGCAGCGGCGACATCATGCATACGTTCTGGGCCGCCTGGCGCTGGACCGGTGATGCGAAGTACCTGCAGGCGCTGGACTACCGCGTGGCCCGTGGCGGGCCGGGTGCGCTGGCCAACCTGGGCGAGAACTACGTGGAAGTGCTGGGCCGCCAGCAGGACTGGTACCCGCAGCTGACCGCCGATGCCAAGGCCGGCAAGACCGGCTTCGCCAGCCTGATGGCCTGGCAGGCGACCGGCGACCTGCAGTACATCGACGCACTGCATGCCGACGGTGTGCAGGCCAAGGCGCAGCGCGAGTACATGAACACCGAAGGCCACTGGTGGTCCGATCGCGTGGAAGCGCCCAGCGAGTTCCTGCAGCGTGCACGCCTGGGCGGCATCGCGTTGAAGCGCAACCAGAGCTGGCCCGGACACACCGTCAGCTGGCGCTTCGACCGCGAAGACGCCGCCGAGCAGGTCGCCCTGCTGGTGCATGCGCCATCGCGCGAGCGCTTCACGGTGACCAGCTACACCCTGGGCAGCCGCACCATCGCCGCGGACATGACCGGCTGGAACGTGGCCAGCGGCACCTGGCGCGTGCGCAGTGGCGTGGATACCGATGGCGATGGCCGCATCGACGGCAGCCCGCGCGAGCGCACCGTGCAGTTGGAAACCAGCGTCGCGGTGCCGATGCAGTTCCGCCCCGGCCGCACCGAGATCTTCGAGTTCGAGCGGGTGAGCGCGGGTACACCGGTGGAAACCCGCCCGGACCTGGGCATCGGCCGCGGCGATCTGCGCGTGGACGGGCGCCAGGTACTCGTGACCGTGCACAGCCTGGGCCATGTGGGCAGCGGCGTGGGCGTGGCCGTCCTGGAAGATGCGCGTGGCCGCGAGATCGCACGCAGCGAGGTGCCGGCCATGGCTGCCCCGGCCGAGCTGCAACCGAAGACGGTGGTGGTGTCGCTGCCGTTGCCGGCCGGCGACCGCAGCGGCCTGCGCGTGCGCGTGGCCCTGGCCGATGGTGGCGAGGAAGTGACCCGGTTGAACAACGTGGCCGACGTGCCGCGTTGAGGATGCGCACGCACGCGGCAACGCCCGGCCGGTTCCAACGTACCGCGTTGAGGGGGATCTGATCGCCCTGGCGTTCGTAGAGTCGAGCTTGCTCGACTGCGCTTTGCATGGCGCCAACAGCAGTCGAGCAAGCTCGACTCTACGAAGCAATGCAGGGCGCAGCCGGTTGAACAACATGGTCGCCGGGCCATGCCCGGCGGCACGCGGTCACGCCGCGTCGGTCTCCATCATCTTCACCCGGCGCTGGTACCAGCCGTCGCCCAACGGATCGAACACCGCGCTGCGTTCCATCACGCCCTGGTACACGTGCACCGACACGGCCACGTCGTCATCGCTGGCGTTGCGCAGCGTGTGGTACTCGTGCGGCGGAATCAGGCTGCCGGCGCTGCCGCGGTAGCCGTACAGCGCTTCCTGCGCGGCGAATCGGTGGCGTTCGCCCTGGCGTTCCAGCAGCGCATACGGGGTGACAATCAGTTCGCCCTGCCAGACCCCTTCCACGCACCACATGGCATCGTGGTCGTGCAGTGGCGTGCCCTGCCCCGGCCCCCAGCACATGGCGATGACGCTGTAGCCCAGGGTCGGGCTGCGGTGCAGTTCGCGACGGGCGTAGTGGCCGTCCACCGGGCGGCGTACGCAGGGTGGCAACTGAATCTGTGGATCGGCAATGGCCTCGCGCAGCACACGCTGCAGGGCGCCAGTGATCGCGCGCGGATCGGCCAGGCAGACGGCGCCGTCGATGGCCGCAAGCAGGCGCTCCCGGCCCGCAAACGGCAGTGGTGTGAATCGCTCTCCCATGACAGCCAGTCTAGGCGAGCGGGGTTAACAGAATGTTGTCATCCTGCTGCGGTCGCTGGGATGAAGCCGATTGCGACAGTTATCGCCGAACATCAACGAAAATGGCGGGTCAATTACGACATCATGGCAACAGCAACGGACGCAGCGCCGGCACCTCGCGGGCCAGTTCGGTCGCCACCAGGCTGGCGAACACCGCTGCGCCGTCCGCACCCAGGTGGGTGTAATCGAAGGCCCGCTTGGCCTGTCCCATCGGTTCCAGCGCCGCGTTCTGCGCCGCCGCCGTTGCACCGGCCACCGCAGGGCTGGCGCCGACCGTGGTACCGCCCAGCGCGCTGGCCACCTGCGCCTGGCTGGCCGGCGCCTGCGCCAACTGCATGGCCGGCACCGGTCCCAGTGCCTGCACCAGGGCGCGGCTGCGCGCATGCAGGTCCACCAGCGGCACCTGCAGTTCGCGCGCCACGGTGCGCACGCTGTCGGCCCATGGCGCCAGATCATCCACCAGCGCCCCATCAACGAACTGGCGACGGGTGAGCGGGGTCAGCAACACCGGCGTGGCGCCGGCGGCTCGTACCTGCTGCACGTAGCGGCGCAGGTTGTCGGGGAACTCATGCTGCAGATCGGTGGACCGCCCCGGCTTGCCCGGCTGGTCGTTGTGGCCGAACTGGATCAGCACCCAGGTGGCGGCGTAGCCCGGCGTGCGCATTTCCGCCTCGACCAGCGCCCACGAACCTTCGGCACGGTAGTTGTACGTACTGCGGCCGCCACGCGCCAGGTTCAGGCAGGCCGCGAACGAGGTCACATGGTCGGCGCAGAAACGCGGTCCCCAGCCGCCCTGCACCGCCGTGGTGGAATCTCCCACCAGCACGATCTTGCTGGCGCGGATCGGCGTGGGCGGTGGGCGGTCACTGATCGAAGGATCCGCCGCGGCCTGCGCGGTGCCGGCCGCCATCAGCGCCAGCAGGACAGTCAGAAAACGCATTTCAGGCAGTTCCTCGTTGCAGGAAAGGCACGCGCTGGTAGAGCTCGCGCTCGCCACCACGCGGGTCATCGGCGCCGCGGCTGTGCACGTCGAACAGCATGGTGCGCCGCTGCGGCAGGGTGTACGGCGCCCATGCCGGCAGACCGGCATGGTTGGGATCGCCGTGGCGGGCAAAGGCGATCAGCGCATCGCTCATGCGCGCCGCCAGTGCACGCGCCTCGCTGCCGCCGCCGGTGCGCGCGCTGGGCAGCCCGGCGTTGTCGAACACCAGCGGGATATCCAGCGTATGGAAGGCGCGCAGGCGGCCGTCTTCCACCGGCGAGGGCCAGTCCAGCTGGTAGGCCCAGGTAGGCGCCGCAGCGGCCGGCTGCCGTGCACGCGCCTCCAGCTCTTCCACCGCGCCGCGCCACGAACGGCCGGCGGTGGTGGCGGCGAAGAACACTTCCGACGCCGTGTAGTGCGGGTACATGCGCCGGTAGGCCTCGATCACCACCGATGGCAGCAGGTCGACGAACTGCTGTTTTTCCAGTTGCGCCGGCAGGGTGCTCCAGTCCAGCGCGAAGTTGGCCGGGTCATTGCCCAGGAACGCGCGGGTCTCGTCGCGGGTGTTGCCGATCACCATCGGGATGGCCGCCGATTGAGCCGGCGCCTGCGGCCAGAACGGATGCACCGGCAGTACCACCTCGTCCAGCACCGGACCGAAGTACAGCGCGGTGTCTTCCACCCGCGACGGATCGCGGGCCCGGGTGGCGGCCAGCAGATCGGCCGTCGGCAAGCGCAGCAGCGCCTTCATGTCCGCCGCGCCTACGCTCTGCATGGCCAGCGCCGCACGCTGCGCCGCTGCACGCGGGCCGGCCGCGGTCACCTGTTGTCCGCTCATGGTCCAGGCGCGCTGGAACAGGCCGCGCGCGGCCGGCATGGCCATCAGCGTGGCGATCTTGGCGCCACCGCCGGACTGGCCGAACACGGTGATGTTGTCGGCGTCGCCGCCGAACACGGCCGCATGCGCACGCACCCAGTGCAGGGCCTGCACCAGATCCAGCTGGCCCACGTTGCCGGACATCGCGTAGCGCGGGTCGCCCAGCGCGCCCAGGTACAGATAGCCGAAGGTGTTCAATCGATGGTTCAGCGTGACCACCACCACATCGCCGCGCCGGCACAACGCACTGCCGTCGTACAGCGGGTCGCTGCCCGAGCCGTTGTTGAAGCCGCCGCCGTGGATGTAGACCAGCACCGGACGGCGCGCGCCGTCGTTCAGCGCCGGGGTCCATACGTTGAGGTACAGGCAATCTTCGCTGCCCGGGCCTTCGCCGCCGCCCTGCGGTGCCGCCGCGCCGTACTCCAGTGCATCGGCAATGCCGCGCCACGGCGCCTCCGGCCGCGGCGGCTGGAAGCGGTAGGCGCCGGTGTCGGCGCCGTAGCGCAGGCCACGGAACACGTGCACGCCGTGTTCGCGCTGGCCGCGCACGCGGCCGCCCCGCACCCGCGCCACGACCTGCGTATCTGCGCGCGGGCCGGGTGCCGCCAGGGCGGCAGGTAGCGCTGCCACCGTTGCCGTGGCCAGCGCCCAGCGCGCACTGTCGCGCAGGAAGCGGCGGCGCTGCAGATCGTTCGGCGCGGTGTTCATCGGCTACCCCAGGGGCGGATTTCCTCTCCACCGGGGAGGGGCTCTGACCCCTCCCCCGTCTCACCCGCCGCCAGCCACGCCTGCGCCAGCGCCGGCCACAGCGCCAGCGTGGAACCGGGCGCAACGCGCATGCCGAAACCATGTCCGCCGTGCGCGAACAGGTGCAGTTCGTGCTCCACCCCGGCCGCCGCCAGTGCCTGCGCCATCAGCGCGCTGTTGTGCACGCTCACCACGCCATCGTCGCCGGCATGCACCAGCAGGGTGGGCGGCATGTCCGCGCGCACCTGCTGCTGCATCGAATACTGTGTTGCCAGCGCGGGATCCGACTGTTCGCCCAGCAGGCGCTTGCGCGAACCGCTATGTGCGTGCGCGCCCATGTCGATGACCGGATACACCAGCACCGCCCGTGCCGGGCGCGCGCTCAGCTGATCGATGGCATCGCGTGCCGGATAGGCCGGAACATCGAAGCCGGTGGCCAGCCGTGCCGCCACATGGCCGCCGGCGGAAAAACCCATCACCGAGACGATCCGCGCATCCAGCCCGCGCCGTGCCGCCTGTGCGCGCACCACGCGCATCGCACGCTGTGCATCGGCCAGCGCGGCCTGGCGGTCGCGGCCCGGCTGCGGCAGCCGGTAACGCAGCACGAACAGCGTGTAGCCGGCGCGGTCCACCCACTCCGGCAGCAAGGCGCTGTCTTCCTTGTCGATCACCACGCGCTGGTAGCCGCCGCCGGGAATCACCAGCAGAGCAAGGCCGTTGCTGCGTGCGGGGGTGTGCACCAGCAGGTAGGGCGCGTCCACCTGGTCGACGTAGCGGTCAGGCTGCGCCGGGTCACTGCTGCGCTCGACCACCCGTGGCGGCCGGGGCTTCCCCTGTTCGCCGGGCACCTGTCCGACCGGCCACAGCGCGATCTGTTCGCCCGCCAGCTCCTGGCTGGGCCGTTCGCCCTCGCGCAGTGGCGTGGCGCCACCGCTCAATGGCGTGGCCAGCAGAAGAGCGCACAACAACAGCACCACAGGACGCAGACGCATGGCAGGCAAGGGCTCCGAAGGCAGGGAACAGCGTGCCCCAAGGCAAGGTCCGGTGCACTTGATGCGCTGCGGCTTGCACGATGACACCGGTTTACCATATACACCTCCTGCAGACGCTGTCGATGGGCAGTGCAACAAACACAGGGAGACCGTTCTTGAGCAACGAACACGGCACACACGGGCAGACGCCGCCGCCGGACGATGCGGCCGCGATCGCCCACGCCTTCACCACGGCGCGCCGCGCCGGGCAGGCCCTGCCCGCATTCCCGGGCAATATCCCCGCCGACCTGGTCAGTGCCTACCAGCTACAGGACCTGGCCATTGCCGCCTGGGATGACCAGGTGGTGGGCTGGAAAGTGGGCTACATCGCCGCCGAGCGCCGCGATGGGTCCGGGGACGAGCGCCTGCTGGGCCCGGTTTTTTCCCGTCAGCTGAAAAATGCTACCGGTGGAACAACGGACATCCCGATCTTCGTCGGCGGCTTCGCTGCAGTCGAAGCCGAGTACGTGCTGGAGCTGTTGGAGGACGCTCCGGCCGGACAGGTGCAGTGGACCCCCGAGCAGGCCGAAGCCCTGCCCGCCCGCCTGTACATCGGCGTGGAAGTGGCCAGCAGCCCGCTGGCCACCATCAACGAACTGGGCCCGCGCGTGGTGGTATCCGACTTCGGCAACAACAACGGCCTGGTGCTGGGACCGGAGATCGTGGACTGGACCACGCGCGATGAAACCGCACTGCGCGCCGAAACCTTGATCGAAGGCGAAGTGGTCGGCACCGGTGGTGCCACCCGCCTGCCGGGCGGGCTGCGCGCGGCCTACGCGTTCGCGCTGTCCCGTTCGGCGCTGCGTGGCCGCCCGCTGCGCAAGGGCGACCTGATCGCCACCGGCAACGCGACCGGCATCCATGACATCACCGCCGGGCAGACCGCGCTGGTGCGTTTCGCCGGCTTCGGCGACATTGCCTGCAGGGCCGTGCCGGCCGGGTAACCGCCAGCACGCCCCAGTGAACACGCGCGGGAGGGCGCAGATGATCACACGACGTAATTTCCTGGCCGGTGGCGCTGCTGCCCTGGCCACGCCGATGCTCGCCGCCTGCAGCCGCGGGCCGGCCGGCAGCGTGGACGGCGGCGGCCTGTTGACCGCCACCGACGTGCACGTGGCCGACTACCCCACCGTGACCGCGGTGAAGTGGATCGGTGAGACCCTGCAGCGCGAAACCAACGGCCGCCTGCGCCTGCGCCAATACCACTCGGGCCAGCTCGGCCGCGAATCGGAAGCGATCGACATGGCCCGCTTCGGCGCCATCGACATCACCCGCGTGTATGCCGGTGCGCTGAACAACGCGTTTCCGCTGACCCAGGCGCTGTGCCTGCCTTACGTGTTCAAGTCGGTGGCGCACCAGCGTGCCGCGCTGGACGATGGCGTGGCCGAGGCGGTGCTGCGTGGTTTCGAGAGCCGCGACCTGGTCGGTCTGGCGATCTACGATTCCGGCGCGCGCTGCTTCTACAACACCAAGCACCCGATCGTGGCACCGAAGGACCTGCACGGCCTGAAGCTTCGCGTGGCCTCGTCGGACATCTTCATCCAGCTGATGCGCCTGCTCGGCGCGAACCCCACGCCGATGTCGCTGGGCGACACCTTCTCGGGCATGGAAACGCACATGATCGACGGTGCCGAGAACAACATGCGCAGCTTCCATTCCAGCCGCCACTTCGAGGCCGCGCACTACTGGTCGCAGAGCGATCACTCGTATGCGCCGGACGTGCTGCTGATGTCGCGGGCCAGTTTCGAGCGGCTGCAGCCCGATGACCGGCAACTGCTGCTGCACACCGCACGCGCTTCGGTGGCGGTGATGCGCGAGCAGTGGGATGCCTCTGAAAGCGCCGCACGCCGCGCCGTGCTCGATTACGGCGTGAAAGCCAACGAAGTGGACATGCCGGCCTTCCGCGCGGCCGCACAGCCACTGCTGAAGCACTACCTGCAACAGCCGGATATCGCCGCGCTGGTTGATCGCATCCGCGCTGCCTGAGGACCCTGCCATGACCGAGACGACGACGCCCGCCGCCGGGCCTGGACAGCGCCTTCTGGACCGCATTGCCGACATCGCCATCTACTGCGCCGTGGCCGCCCTGCTGGGGCTGGTGGTGGTGCAGGGCTGGCAGGTGTTCGCCCGCTACGTGATCAACGATTCGCCCAGCTGGACCGAACCGGTCACCCTGCTGCTGCTGGCCACCGCGATGAGCCTGGGTGCTGCCTGCGGGGTGCATACCAACCGCCATTTCGGCTTCTTCCTGCTGCACGCGTACATGGGCGCCGGCCTGCGCCGCGCCGTCGATGTGCTGATCCAGCTGGTGGTGGCGGTACTGGGCGGCTTCATCGCGTTCTGGTCGACCGACCTGCTGCTGGACGGCCTGGACATCAAGGCGGCCGGCGCCAACCTGCCGCAGAGCATCAACTACCTGCCGCTGGCACTCGGCGGCGCTCTCATGTTGCTGTTCGCGCTGAACCGTGCGTGGAAGGCACTGCACCAGACGGCGGCCGATACCGGCGCCGATGACGCTGAAGGAGATCGTTGATCCATGGGTATCACCATTCTGTTCTCCGTGTTCGCCGTGCTGCTGCTGTTGGGCGTGCCGGTGGCCTACGCGCTGGCGGCCGCGGCGCTGGCTACGCTGCTGTACCTGGATATTCCGACCATCGTGCTGGTACAGCAGATCTCGGCGGGTACCGGCTCGGCGTCGCTGATCGCCATCCCGCTGTTCATCTTCGCCGGTGAAATCATGATGCGCGGCGGCATCTCCGAACGCCTGATCGCACTGGCCTCGTCGCTGGTCGGCCGCATGCGCGGTGGCCTGGGCCAGGTCTCGATCCTGTCCTCGCTGTTCTTCGGCGGCGTGTCCGGCTCGGCCATCGCCGACGTCTCGGCCGTCGGCGGCACCATGATTCCGCAGATGGTCAAGCGCGGCTACGACCGCGACTTCGCGGTGAACGTCAGCATCACTGCCGCGTTGGTAGCGCTGCTGGTGCCGCCGTCGCACAACCTGATCCTGTTCTCGGCCGCGGCGGGCGGCGGGTTGTCCATTGCCGATCTGTTCGCCGCCGGCATCGTTCCCGCGCTGCTGATGACCCTGGCGCTGATGCTGACCGGCTACGCGGTGGCACGCCGCCGTGGCTATGGCGTGGAAGCTTTCCCCGGCTGGCGCGCGGTGCTGCTGCGCATCGTCTCCGCCCTGCCCGGCCTGGGCCTGGTGGCACTGATCTTCGTCGGTATCCGCGCGGGCATCTTCACTGCAGTGGAAAGCGCGGCCATTGCCGTGGTCTACGCCCTGCTGGTGACCACGGTGCTGTACCGGCAGCTGCGCTGGCGCGAGTTCTTCGACACGGTGATCCACGCCGCGCGCAGCACCGGCGTGATCCTGTTCGTGATCGCCACCGCCGCCGTGTTCGGCTGGCTGCTGGCCTACCTGCAGGTGCCGACTGCGGCCGTGGACTTCCTGCAGTCGTTCGCGCACAGCCAGTTCATGGTGCTGCTGATGATCGTGGTGATGCTGCTGCTGCTGGGTACCTTCATGGACCTGGCGCCGATGATCCTGATCTGCACGCCAATCTTCCTGCCGGTGGCCAAGGCCTATGGCATCGACCCGATCCACTTCGGCCTGGTGCTGGTGCTGACCGGTGGCCTTGGCCTGGTGACCCCGCCTGTGGGCTCGGTGCTGTTCATTGGTACCTCCATCGGCAAGATCACGGTGGGCCAGAGCATGCGCACCATCTGGCCGTTCTGGTTCGCTGCGTTGGCGGTGCTGCTGATCGTCACCTTCTTCCCGCAGCTGTCGCTGTGGCTGCCGGCCGCGTTGCGCGCATGATGCGCGGGCGCACGCTGCCATTGCTGCTGTGCCTGGGCGTGGCGGCCGCCGCCGCCCAGGCCGGGCCGCCGCCGGCATCGCCGGCATCACAGGCAATTCCGGTGGGCAGCTTCAACGATGGGGTGAACCACTGGCGCAGCGGCCATGCAGAGGATTACGCGCGGCTGCAGCCGCAGCAGTACCGGCAGATTGCCGACAACCTGCTGCTTCTGCAGCGCCGCTCCGGCGGCTGGCCGGTGAACCAGGACCCGCTACGGGTGCTGGATGCCGCGGCCCGCGAGGCCGCACGCAAGGCGCAGGACGAACCGGGCGGCAGCTTCGACAACCGCACCACCTATACCCAGGTGGATTACCTGGCCGAAGCCTTCGCCCGCAGCGGTGACAGCCGCTATCGCGATGCAGCGCTGCGCGGCCTGGACTTCATCCTCGACCAGCAGATCGCCAGTTGCGGCGGCTGGCCGCACTCGGTGCCGGCGCGTACCGATTACCACGACCGCATCACCTTCGCCGACGATGTGACCAGTGGCGTGCTGACCACGCTGCGGCAGGTGCAGACGGCGCAGCGATTCGCCTTCGTCGATGCCGCGCGGCGTGCACGGGTGGCCAGCGCCGTGCAGCGTGGGGATGCCTGCCTGCTGCAGTTGCAGGTGCGCCAGCAGGGCCGGCCCACGATCTGGGCGGGCCAATACGATGCCGCCACGCTGCAGCCCGCACCGGGGCGGAAGTTCGAACTGGCCGCACTGGTCACCGACGAAAGCGTGGGCGTGGTGCGCTACCTGATGTCCATTCCCGCTCCGTCGCCGCAGACGGTGCAGGCCATCGACGGCGCACTGGCCTGGTTCCAGGCCAATGCCCTGCACGGGCTGCGCCTGCAGACCGTGGATGCCCCGGCCGAACAGTTCGCCCACCACCGCAGCACGCAGGACCGGCAATTGCTGGCCGACCCCGGCGCGCCGCTGCTGTGGGGCCGCTTCCACGACCTGGCCGACAACACGGTAGTGCTGGCCGACCGCCAGGGCCAGCGCCTTCAGACCTATGCGCAGGTGGGCCGCGAACGCCGCACCGGCTACCACTGGTACGGCACCTGGCCGCAGGCCCTGCTTGACCGCGACGCGCCGGCCTGGCGCGCGCGTACCGGGCACCGCGCCCCCTGAACCCGCATCCGCACCACGGAGGAACCCGATGCTGTCCAGCACCGCTCTGAAATCCCTGTTGGCCGCCACCCTGCTGCTGGCTGCGCCTGTGCTGGCGCAGGCCCAGCCAGCGTCCACGGCGTGGAAGCGCGGCATCGAGAACCAGCGCCAGGCCGACCTGGGCGACGGCACCTTCCTGAACCCGGTGTTCGCCGGCGACCGCCCCGACCCGTCGGTGCTGAAGGACGGCCAGGACTACTACCTCACCCTGTCCTCGTTCGATGCCTACCCCGGCCTGCCGATCTGGCACTCGCGCGACCTGGTGAACTGGCAGCCGCTGGGCCACGCGATCACCCGCAACGTGGGCGCGATCTGGGCACCGGACATCGTCAAGCACCAGGGCCGCTACTACATCTACTTCCCGGCCCGTACCGGCGAACACCGCAGCAACTTCGTGGTCTGGGCCGACAGCATCAAGGGCCCGTGGAGCGATCCGATCGACATCGGCCTGGGCGGCTACATCGATCCCGGCCATGCCGTGGGCGAAGACGGCAAGCGCTACCTGTTCCTGAGCGGCGGCGACTACGTGCAGCTGGCCGACGACGGCCTGAGCGTGGTAGGCACGCCGAAGCACGTCTACGACGGCTGGAAATACCCGGAAAGCTGGGACGTGGAGGCCTATGCGCAGGAAGGCCCGAAGATCCACTTCCGCGACGGCTGGTACTACATGACCACCGCCGTGGGCGGCACCGCCGGGCCGCCCACCGGGCACATGGTGATCACCGCCCGCTCGCGCTCGATCCATGGGCCGTGGGTGAACGCACCGAACAACCCGATCATGCGCACGCAGTCGGCCGCCGAACCCTGGTGGTCGCGCGGCCATGCCACGGTGATTGAAGGCACCGACGGGCGCTGGTGGATGATGTACCACGGCTACGAGAACGGCTATTGGACGCTGGGCCGGCAGGCCCTGCTGGAGCCGATCGAGTGGACCGACGATGGCTGGTTCGTGGCCAAGGGCGGCGACCTGGGCCAGCCGCTGCGCAAGCCTTCGGGGGAATCGGTGGGTCGCCACGGCATGGCCCTGTCCGATGATTTCCGCGGCACGGCGCTCGGCCCGCAGTGGTCGTTCTTCAACCCGGCCCAGGACGAGTACCGGCGGCTGGGCTTCAGCGGCCAGGGCCTGGTGCTGCAGGGCAAGGGCCAGACCCCGCGCGACAGCTCGCCGCTGACCGCCATCGCCGGCGACAAGGCCTACCAGTTCGAGGTGGAGATGGACATCGCCCCGGGTGCGGTGGGCGGCGCCCTGCTGTTCTACAGCGACCGCCTGTACGTGGGCGTGGGCAGCAACGGCGAGAAGTTCATCATGCACCGCTACGGCGAGGAACGCCCCACCCGCTTGGCGCCCAGCGCAAAGGGCGGCAAGCTGTGGCTGCGGGTGACCAACAACCGCCACATCGTCACCATCCACTCCAGCACCGATGGCCAGCGCTGGCAGAAGTACCCGGTTCAGATGGAAGTGTCCGGTTACCATCACAATGTGGCGGGCAAGTTCCTGGCACTGAAACCGGCCCTGTATGCGGCCGGCGACGGTGCGGTAACCTTCCGCAGCTTCCGCTATCGCGCGCTGGACTGAGCGCGCGCTGGAATCCCCAGACTTACCGGGTTCACTACATGTCAGTGCGCAACAAGAACGATGCCGCCACGCCGGCATTGGCGAAGGGCAAGGCCGCCACGATCAACGACATCGCGCGACTGTCGGGAGTATCGAAGAAAACGGTTTCACGGATCATCAACAACTCGCCGCTGGTGCGCAAGGACACGCGTGACAAGGTCGAGGCGCTGATGCGCGAGGTCGGCTACACGCCCGATCCGCTGGCCCGTGGCCTGGCCTTCCGCCGCTCCTTCCTGATCGGCATGGTCTACGACAACCCCACCGCGCAGTACATCGTGGACATGCAGTACGGCGCGCTGGACGCGCTGCGCGGCTCCAGCTTCGAACTGGTGGTGCACCCCTGCGACAGCCGCAGCCCGGGCTACATCGATGGCGTGCGCCGCTTCGTGCAGCAGCAGAAGCTGCACGGGGTGATCCTGGTGCCGCGTGCGTCCGAGGACCAGGCGCTGGCCGACATGCTGGATGAGATCGGTTGCCGCTTCACCCGCGTGGCCGCGCTGCCGCTGGATGACAGTTCGCAGATGGTGGTGACCCACGACCGCGACGGCGCCGCCGAAGCGGCGGACTACCTGCTGTCGCTGGGCCACCGCGAGATTGCCCTGGTGACCGGCCCCAGCGCCTACCGCTCGGCCCATGAACGCACCGCTGGCTTCATCGACGCGCTGTCCCAGCGTGGCATCGAGCTGCCGAAGGACCGCATCATCGAGGCCGGCTACACCTTCGAATCGGGTGTGGCCGCGGCGGAGAAACTGCTGCTGGGCAAGCGCCGGCCCACCGCCATCTTCACCGGCAACGATGAAATGGCCGCCGGCATCTACAAGGTGGCGCTGCGGGCGGGCATCAACATTCCGCGCCAGCTGTCCATCGTCGGCTACGACGACAGCCCACTGGCCTCGCGGCTGTGGCCGTCGCTGACCTCGGTGCGCCGGCATACCCGCGACACCGGGCGCACCGCCGCGGCCATGCTGATCCAGCCCGAAGGCCAGGCCGCGCTGCAGATTGCCAGCGTGCGCCCGCACCTGATCGTCCGCGACTCCTGCCAACCGCCCGAGGACTGATGCCGAAGGCATCAGTCCGGTAGGTCGCAAGCTTGCTTGCGACACATCACCCTATCGTGCGACGCAAAATGACACCGGTTACCAGCGTCGCTAGAATCGATCACGAACCGCGCCGGGGCCGAACCCTTCGGCCCGCCCCCTGCTCTGGAGAAGCCATGTACTGCAAGACCCACTACGCCACCCATCCCGACGCCATCAAGGGCGCCAGCAACGACCAGCTGCGCGAGCTGTACCTGCTCGACGGCCTGTTCAACGCCGGCCAGATCACCCTGAAGTACACCCACTACGAGCGCTTCGTGCTGGGCGGTGCCGCCCCGGTGGATGCCCCGCTGGCGCTGCCGGCGCAGACCGAACCGGCCTCGGCCGCCGGCCACCCGTTCCTGGAGCGCCGCGAACTGGGCGTGATCAACGTGGGCAGCGGCACCGGCACGGTGACCGTCGATGGCACCGTGTACACGCTGGGCCCGAAGGATGGCCTGTACGTGGCCATGGGCAGCAATGACGTGGTGTTCGCCTCGCAGGACGCCGCCAACCCCGCGCAGTTCTACCTGGCCTCGACCCCGGCCCACGCCCGTTTTGAAACCAAGCAGCTGTCGATCAAGGACGCGGTGGCGCTGGACCGCGGCGCGCTGGAAACCAGCAACGAACGCACCATCTACCAGTACATCGTGCCGGCCACCTGCCAGTCCTCGCAGCTGCTGCTGGGCCTGACCGTGCTGAAGCCGGGCAGTGTCTGGAACACCATGCCGCCGCACCTGCACGACCGCCGCAGCGAAGTCTATTTCTACTTCGATCTGGGCCAGAACGACCGCGTGTACCACTTCATGGGCGAACCGGACGCGCAGCGCCACATCGTCATGCAGAACAACGAAGCGGTGGTATCGCCGCCGTGGTCGATCCACATGGGTGCCGGCACCAGCAACTACGCCTTCATCTGGGCGATGGGTGGCGAAAACCTGGATTACACCGACATGCACGTGCTGGACATCTGCCAGCTCAAGTAAGCCCTGCCCTGCCACCGCGCACCCGGTGCCGGTGGCCTTCGGCCTGCATCACGCAGGCCCCTACCAAGGAACGCACACGCAATGGCTAATCCCTTCAGCCTGGAAGGCAAGGTCGCTCTGGTCACCGGTGGCAACACCGGCCTGGGCCAGGGCATCGCAGTGGCGCTGGCCGCCGCTGGCGCCGACGTCGCCGTGGCCGGCATCGCCCCGCCCACCGAGACCATCGAGAAGATCACCGCGCTGGGTCGCCGCTGCCTGGCCATCGAAGCCAACCTGATCAGCATCGAGCCGGTGGAACGCGTGGTGCGCGAAACCATCGAAGGCCTGGGTGGCCTGGATATCCTGGTCAACAACGCCGGGCTGATCCGCCGCGCCGATGCCGTGGACTTCAGCGAGCAGGACTGGGACGACGTGATGAACGTCAACATCAAGTCTGCGTTCTTCATCTCGCAGGCGGCCGGTCGCCACTTCATCGAACAGGGCCGCGGCAAGATCATCAACATCGCCTCCATGCTGTCCTTCCAGGGCGGTATCCGCGTGCCGTCGTACACCGCCAGCAAGAGCGGCATCGCCGGCATCACCCGCCTGCTGGCCAACGAGTGGGCAGGCAAGGGCGTGAACATCAACGCCATCGCGCCGGGCTACATGGCCACCGACAACACCGCCCAGCTGCGTGCCGACGAAGCGCGCAACCAGTCGATCCTGGACCGCATTCCGGCCGGTCGCTGGGGCACGCCGGATGACCTGGCTGGTGCGGCGGTGTTCCTGGCGTCGTCGGCGTCGGACTACGTGAACGGCGCGGTGCTGCCGGTTGATGGCGGCTGGTTGGCGCGGTAACCCGGCAAGGCAACCAACGGTGGGTGCGGACCTTGGTCCGCGCCGCTTCCGCAACGCAGCCGGGCAGGGCTCGGCTCTACAGGAGTGCCGCGATGCGAAGGCTGTTGCTGCTGTTGTTGCTGTCATGCACCGCCGTGCAGGCGGCCCCCGTACGGGTGTTCATTGCCGGTGATTCCACCGCTGCCGAATACGGGCCCGAGCGCGCACCGCAGGCGGGCTGGGGCCAGGCGCTGCAGAGCTACCTGGACCCGGCGCGCTTCGAAGTACACAACCACGCCAAGGGCGGGCGCAGCACACGCAGCTTCATCGACGAAGGACGCCTGGACGCAATGGCTGCCGAGCTGCGGCGCGGCGATGTGCTGCTGATCCAGTTCGGCCACAACGATGCGAAGTTTGAAGACGCCAGCCGCTACACCGATCCGGACAGTGACTATCCGCGCCTGCTGATGCGCTACGTGCAGGTGGCGCGCGAGCGCGGCGCCACGCCGGTGCTGATCACCCCGGTGGCGCGCCTGCTGTACGACTTTGGATCGCTGCTGGACACGCATGGCCGCTATACGCAGTCGATGAAGGCCTTGGCCGCGCGCGAGCAGGTCGCGTTGATCGATCTGAACGACCGCAGCACGCGCTGGATCCGCGCGCTGGGCGAGCAGGGCGCACGCCCGTACTTCCTGTTCGTGCCCGAGCAGGGCAAGGCCGACGGAACGCACTTCAGCGTGGCCGGCGCCAATGCGGTGGCCTGTCTGGTGCTGCGCGAGGCGGTGCCCTTGCGTGCCGATCTGAAACCGGCGCTGCGGCGCGACATCGACTGCGATGTGATGGCGCCGGCGCAGGGCGGCGAAGCGCCGCGCGCCTCGCAGGTGGTGCACGAAGACGCGGTGAAGCGCACCCAGCCAGGCCCGCATGGCGGTGCCGGGCCGACCACCGCGTATCCGTTCTTCGCCGATGCAGCGGATCTGCCGTTCGTGCTGCGCAAGCGGGTACTGCACAAAGGCGCCGGCATCGGCCTGCATCCGCAGCACAAGGATGAGATCTATTACATCGTGAGCGGGCAGGGCAGTTACGTGCTGGATGGCAAGCAGCACGACGTGCGTGCCGGCCATGCGCTGCTGACACGCACCGGCAGTACGCACGCGCTGCAGCAGGTGGGCGACGAGGATCTGGTGGTGTTGCTGGCGTACCCGCGTTGAACCGTGATACCAACACCGCGTCAGTCGAGCAAGCTCGACTCTACAAGGGGGACGCCGCATCGTAGAGTCGAGCTTGCTCGACTGCTCTTCCATGTCAGTCGAGCAAGCTCGACTCTACCGGGGGCTGGGTCATCGTTGTTCAACTGGTTCCGCGCCGAAGTGCATCAACCCCAGCCGGGCCAGATCTTCCGGGCGCTCGAAATACGCTTCGTCGAAGGCATGCAGTGCCTCCTGCTCCTGCTCGGTCATCGCGCCGTACAGGTCGGTCAGCTGGGTGATCGCCGGGTCATCTTCCAGCCGGTCCAGCAGCCCGCGCATGCCGGCCAGGATCGCGTGGGTCTGCGCCGCACCCATCGCCTGCAATGCACGCAGCGCCAACTGGCAGGTGGGATCGCCCCAGTTGCACAGGAACTGCATGAAGCCGCCGTTGTTGATGTCCGCTTCCATGCGCCACAGCGCCACCAGCTGCTGGTCTTCATCGGACAGCGCATCCAGCTTCCATGCCGCCGCCTTCAGTCGCGCCAGCGCCGCCTCGTAGCGGTCGTCCCAGACCTGGTTGGGGATATCGACCACGCCGTGCTCGCGCGGCGGCAGCAACGCTGGCCAGTTCACCCCCAGGCCATTGGGCGTGGCAACCCAGTGCGCGCGCTGTTCGGGCGTGGCCTCGAACAGCGCAGGCGCCCAGCGCAGCGGCTGGCGGGTGCGGCGGCCATCGGCCAGGGTCAGCAGGATGAAGTCGTCGTTGAAGGCGACGTCGGATACGCGCAGCGAGGCAAATACGTCAGACATGCCGTGCAGGATAGCGGACGCCATGGGACGACCGTCATAACCTTCAAAAGCGGCAGAGGCTTTTGAAGGTTAGCCAGCAGCATTCGGGGTCAGCGCCCTTTCGTGCGAAAGGGATCTGACCCCAACGGCCAGAGGGTGGCCTCAGACGTCGCCGCCGTCTGCCCAGCCCTCACCGGTGCCCGCCTGGAACACGCGGTCGTCGGCCTGCACATCGCCGGCCGGCAGGTGGGCCTGGTCGGCCAGTGCGGCGTAGATCGGGGTGAAGTCGGGCGAGGTCGCCTGCATCAGCTGTTCGAAACTGTCGATGACGAAGTAGGTCTTCTGGAACGTGTCGATGCGGTAGCGGGTGCGCATGATCCGCTGCAGGTCGAAGCCGATCCGGTTGGGCGCGGCCGATTCCAGCGAGTACAGCGATTCGCCCTTGGACGACACGATGCCGGCGCCGTAGATGCGCAGGCCCTCGGGCGTGTCGATCAGGCCGAACTCCACTGTGTACCAGTACAGCCGGGTCAGGTTCTGCAGCGCGTCGGGGCCGATCGCGTGGGCCTTCACGCCACCCCGGCCGTAGGCTTCCATGTAGTCGGCGAACACCGGGTTCATCAGCAGCGGCACATGGCCGAACAGGTCGTGGAACAGGTCCGGCTCGGCGATGTAGTCGATCTGGTCCGGGCGGCGGATCCACCAGGTGACCGGGAAACGGCGGTTGGCCAGGTGGTCGAAGAAATCCAGTTCCGGCAGCAGGCCTTCCACGCCCACCAGGGTCCAGCCGGTGGCCGCGCCCAGCACTTCGTTCAACTGGTCGAAGCGCGGAATCATGTGCGCGCTCATGCCCATCTCGTCCTGCGCGTCCAGGAATTCCTGGCAGGCGCGGCCGACCAGCAGCTCGCGCTGGCGCTGGTACAGCGTGCTCCAGGTGGCGTGGTCGTCTGCGCTGTAGGTTTCCCACGGCTGCTCGACCAGCGCGGTGGTGTACACCGGCACGTAGCCCTTGTCGGTCTGCTGGGGTTCGACGCGGCGGGGCTGGGCGAGGTCCATGGGGCACTCCTTGATGGGATACCGGTGATGCTAGGGCAGGGCGCGCGCAACAGGGTTGCAAAAGTTGCGCCGAATGCGGCTTGTGGCGCAATATCATTGCGTACTCACCGTGTTGCGGGGCAGCAATGGCCGGAGAAGTCCAGTTCGATCGCACGGATATACGCCTGTTGGCCGAGATCCAGCGTGATGGTCGCGCCACCAACGCCGAGCTGGCGGCGCGGGTGAACCTGTCCCCGTCTGCCTGCCTGCGCCGCCTGCAGCGGCTGGAAAGCGAGGGCGTGATCGTGGGCTATGGCGCACGGCTGGAGCCACGCCAGCTGCGCCTTGGCCTGCAGGCCTTCGTGCGGGTGCAGCTGGAAAAGCACGACCAGGCCGCCATCGGCCATTTCGTGGACAGCGTGCAGGGCTGGGATGAAGTGGTGGCCTGCCATGCCCTGACCGGTGACATGGACTACCTGCTGCACGTCTACGTGCGCGACCTGGAACATTTCTCGCGCTTCCTGCTGGACAAGCTGCTGAACGCCGGCGGCGTGGCCGATGCCAATTCCAGCTTCGTGCTGCGCACGGTGAAGGGGTTCCAGGCCCTGCCGCTGTCGCAGCTGGAATGAACGGCCGCTGCGATTTGACGGCGCCGGGCGGGTAGCCGAGCATCACCGCCCTGCGCCCGCCGCAGCGTTCCTTTCCGGTAACAGGCATGTCCGATATCCAGCCCCCGGTGCTTGCCACCACCTTCCTGCCGCTGCAGCGCAAATCGCTGGCGCGCTTCATCGCCCACGGCACGCCGCCGCAGACCGCGCTGGAACAGGCCGGGCTGATGGCCGCGCAGCTGTGCCGCGCACGCCTGCACGCACCAGCGGAGATCGAGCGGCTGCTGCACGATGCCTGCACGCTGTTCGCCGCCGATGGTGCCGCCGCAGCCGCGCAGCTGGCGGGGCAGGGCGGCGGCGCGCAGCCGGAACTGGATGCCTGGCTGTCCGCACTGGCCGCGCACGGTGTGTTGCTGGCCCCGGCGGAGATCCTGCAGGACTTCATCGTGCAGTCGCCACGCGCCTATCCCGGCCTGGCCCTGCAGCAGGCCTGCCAGCAGACGCTGGCCGAGCATGCCATCCGCTTTCCTGCCACCTTCGCCAGCGATGTCGATGATGACGATGCTGCACAGGACGATGCCGCCGCCGAAGACGCGCGCG
Source organism: Stenotrophomonas sp. B1-1 (assembly GCF_010894375.1). Lineage (NCBI taxonomy): Bacteria > Pseudomonadati > Pseudomonadota > Gammaproteobacteria > Lysobacterales > Lysobacteraceae > Stenotrophomonas > Stenotrophomonas sp. B1-1. Next base: position 94,645 of record NZ_JAAIUZ010000023.1, read on the forward strand.
CGGTCGAACACCACGGCCTGTACACCAGCGAACAGGCGCGCGTGCTGCGTGCCATCGCGGCCAATCCCGATGAACTGATCGATCTGGACGGCTACGCCGGTACCGGCAAGGGCCATCTGGTGCTGGCACTGATGGATGCGCGCCCCGGCCGCTATACCTATGTAGCGCCGTCACGCGCGCAGGTGGAAGCATTCCGCAGCCGCGTGCCGGGCAGTACCGCAGCGCGCCTGCTGACCCAGATCGAATTCGCCAACCGCGTGGCCCAGCACGCCGCGCGCAGTGGCCTGAGCAACGGCTTCGTGGCCAGCTACCGGCGCAGTACGCGCACCCCGCGCGAGATTGCCGGGCGCATCGGCCTGCAGGGCATCGGCGCGCGTACGCCGGAACAGGTGCTGATGACGGCCTTCGAGGCGATCAACCGCTGGTGTGCCTCGGCGGCCCCGCGCATGGCCTTCCAGCATTTCGACCGCTCGGTGCCGGCGGCCATGCTCGACGGGGGGCCCTATCTGCAGGCGGCCGAATATGTCTGGCGCTGCATGTTCGACGCCGAGCTGCAGCGTGGCACGCTGTTGAGCCTGAGCCCGCTGCACATCGGCAAGTGGCTGGCCCTGCGCGGGGTGCGTCCACCGTTGGAGCTGGGCATGCTGCTGATCGACGAGGCACACGATCTCAGCCCATCGTGGAAGCAGCTGCTTGCCACCCACGCGCCGGGCGTGGTCAGCCTGGGCGACCCGCACCAGTGCCTGACCGGCACCGTGCCGCGCTGGGCTGCATCGAAGGTGCTGGAAATGCACCAGTCGGTGCGGCAGGGCAACCAGGTGGACGACCTGGTGAACCAGACCCTGGCGCTGGACGGGCTGGGCCAGGACAGCGGGCCCTTCGTTGGCGCCACCGACCGCGCCACCGGCGTGCTGCAGTACCGCGACTGGACGCAGGTGCCGATCGCCGGCCTGCGCATCCACGGCAGCGCGGCGCCTCTGGCCCAGGATGCGGCCCAGCTGCAGCTGCGTGGTCTCAGCCCCTACCTGCACCCGGCGTCACTGCGCGCGCTGCGCAGCCAACTGCAGCGCCCGCTGGACGCCTGGCGTCGGCGCGGCGACAACGGCTCCAGCCAGGAGTGGCAGCGCGTGCTGGCGGCCCTGGCCGACGACGGGCAGGGCGCACTGGTGGAACTGCTGGCATCCAACGAACAGGTGCAGGCGCTGCTGCAGGTGCTGGATGCGCAGGAAGCGGCCAGTGATGGCGGCGTGGTGCTGTGCCTGGCCGAACATGCGAAGAACCTGCAGTTCGACGTGGTTGCACTGTCGCCCAGCTGCTTCAGTGCAGGGCAGGGTAGTCGTATCTGGCACAACCCGGTGCGCGCGGCCTATCTGGCCATGACCCGTGCGCGGCGCCAGCTGCATGTGCCTGCCGATGGCATGGAACACCTGCAGCACACGGCCGCTCTGCAGGAACAGGCCCGGCAGGCACGCAAGCGCGAGCGGCAGCACGCCAGCGGCTACCGGCCCATGCGCTGATTCCTGCGCGGATGGGCCACCGGGACGGTGGTTCGCGCCGTGACCGGGGCCGCACAACCGGGCGATGACCACGCCGCACCTTCATGGCGCGACGTATGCTGGGCCGTGTCTTACCGCAAGGATTGCAATGCATCTGCTGAAGTTGCCCGTGGCTGGCCTGTTGATCACGCTCTTGCTGGGTGCGTGCGCGCAGGCTGAGACGCCGCGCAAACCGCCGCGGCTCCTGACGAACGATCAGGGGTGCTCGATCACAATCGACAACCAGCCGATCAATCCCTACCAGGTTCCGTCACCCGTCGAGCGGGCCTGCGTGGGGCCCTATCAGCTGGAGTTGCCGCAGAATTACTTCAGCACACAGATGGGGCCTGAGCACGATGGCAGCTTCTCACTGGCGCTGGAGTACCCGTCGCTGCAGCCCTTCAAGCCCGGCGAGCGGATGAACCTCACGGTCGATGTATCCATCCGCACGGTAAGGCTCAGTTACATGTACATCGGCCAGGCAGACGTCTGGGACGTGATGCAGCGCAGATACACCCCCCGGCCAGGCCGGATCGATGACCCGGCTGCATCACTGGAAGGGCGCGTCCAGGGTGACGCGCTCCATGGCTTGGTTCCCTACTACATAGACATGGACAACGTGCGTGCTTACCACCGCGCGAGAGGATTGCCCGAAACAGCACCGGTCATGAAACCGGACTATCACTACGACTGGTACGTATCGCGCGACGACGCGGGGCGCGTCGACCAGCTGGTTCGCTGCACGCCGCGCGAGATCACCGAGTCGGGCGTGGAGTACCGTGATGGAAAGATGGTGAAGAAGCGCGTTATTGGATTCGCCGAATGCCAGCAGACGTTCGTCATCGAGGAACTGAACACCATCGTTGACATCAAGTATCCCCGCGAGGGGCTGCCGCAATGGAAGCAGATCGCAACGCGCGCGCGCGCGTTGCTGATTGACAACATTACGAAGGAGCGCAAGTGAATACTGGAAAGGACGGACTGAGCAGGCAGGACCTCGATATTCTTGAGGCTTACGCAGAGGCGGGCAACCGCGAGTTGTATTTCAATTACCTCGCGCAGAAGCAGGGCAATGATGGCTACGGCCTGCTGGCACTCGGTGTCGTGCGCAACGACAACAACCCCGGTGCCACGGCGAACAGCTTCGCGGACCGGCAGGCGCGCGCCGATGGCGCTCATTTCAATGAAGGTCAGTGGCAGGAGTTCGGCGTTGAGCTGATCCAGCGCGACTTCGCGCTGCGCGCAGCACAGTTTGAAGCGGGCAGGTCGGATCTTGCGTTGAACCTCCCAGTCGATGACATCCAGCAAGCGCATGATGACGCATTCAACGCACGCGGCATTGATCCTTCCGCTTGGACCCCCTACACGCTGTTGGTGGCCGCGCGCGCCCATGGTGGTCGTGCAGAAGCCGAAGCCGTCTGGACCATGCTGCTGGACAACAACAACCGCGGCCTGGATCGCGCGGCCGAGACAACGAACCTGGTGCTCGGCAAGTACCGGAACCTGATCGACGATCCGGCCGGCTATCTGAAGAACATGGCCGAGGCACGTGGACCGCATGGCCTGCAGCCGGTGTCCAATCTTGACCCGGATAGGATTGCCTACCACGGTGCGACGTATGTGCACGACGATGCCAAGGGACAGTGGCGCCGCGAAGTCTCGGTGCCGGTGAATGCCCCGGTGCTGCCGCTGCCCATCGGTTCGGTGCCCGTGGGCAGCGTGCGCGAGACCGATCCGGCCACGCTGCGGTATCTGGACGATGCACGCGACGTGCGCCAGTTGCGCGAGACGCTGCGCGGGCAGTTCCATGCGGACGATGAGAACAAGGACCGGCCGATCATGGCCAGCCCGTTCGTGCTGAGTGATGCCACCCCGCTGCAGATGCAGCCGGAACGGCAGAGTGCCGGCATCGATCCGCGCGAGCCCGGGCATGCACGCCACGCGCTCTACCAGCAGTGCGCGGCGGGCGTGCGCGATCTCGAGGCGGGGCTGGGCAAGCCGTGGGATGCGCAGAGCGAGTGCGTCAGCGCCAGCCTCACCACGCTGGCGGCCGGTGCCGACCTGCAGCGGGTGGACCACGTGCTGATGGGGCGCGGGGCGGCGGCCGGGCAGGAAGGGCCGAACCTGTTCGTGGTGCAGGGCGACCCGGCCGACCCGGCGCATCTGCGCGCGCAGATGCCGGTCGCACAGGCGCTGGCGACTTCGGTGGAGCAGACCTTCCAGCAGTTAGCGGTGAACGATCAGCGGCAGGCGCAGGAACAGGCGCTGCAGCGTGAGCAGGATCAGCAGCTGCAGCAGGCCCGCAGCGCGCCGGTCATGGCCTGACCGGCCCCGGCGCATCTGCGTAGGCGGTGGGCGCGGCCTGCGGGCCACGCCTGCCGATCGTCTCAGCTCAGCACTTTTCCTTGCGGCCCATCAGCTTGCCCAGGCGCGACGGTTCTTCGCACTTGGGTGCCACGACCGGGGTCGGTGCCAGCGCCGCGCCGCGTGCCTTCTGCATCTGCTGCAGCTTGGCGCGGATCTGCGGCATGGCCGCCATGGCCGCCTTCTCACCTTCCAGAATGGCGGTGCCGCGCTGGCTGAAATCGGCCGCGCCGATATCCAGCACCTTCGGTCGGATCACGATGTCGGCGCGGGCCAGTTCCTGCTCGCCCAGGCGCTGGCCCATGATCGCGATCGACTGGTTGACGATGCCCAGCATGCCGGTCGGCGCCTTGCCGCTGGCCTTGCTGGAAATATCCACGGCGATCACGAACTCGGCGCCGAGCTGGCGCGCGGCGTCCACCGGTACCGGGCTGACCACGCCGCCGTCGATGTAGTTGCGGCCGCCGATCTTCACCGGCTCGAACACGCCGGGAATGCTGCTGGACGCGCGTACCGCCTGGCCGACATTGCCGCGCACGAAGATCGAACGCTCGCCGGTTTCCAGCTGGGTGGCGACGGCGGCGAAGGGCTTCTTCAGCTTCTCGGCGGGGCGGTTGGCCACCTGTTCGTTGACGTAGTCCTGCAGCTTCTGGCCCTGCACCAGGCCGCCGGAGAACAGGCGCACGTCGCGGATGCTGGCTTCGTCCAGCGCCACCGCCTTGCTCTGCATCTGGAAGGCGTCCATGCCGCTGGCATACAACGCACCGACCACGCTGCCGGCGCTGGTGCCGGACACCACCACCGGTTCGAAGCCGTTGGCTTCCAGCATCTTGATCACGCCGATATGGGCAAAGCCCTTGGCCGCGCCGCCGCCCAGGGCGATGCCGATCTTCACCGGCTTGGCCTGCGGCACCACGGTCGGCGGCGGGGGCGGGGTGGGCCGCACCTCTTCGCCACCGCAACCGGCCAGCAGGCCGAGCAAGGCGACGGAGAGCAGCACGCGGGGGCGGAACACGGTCATCGGCAGCGGCGCACGGGGCGCGGGTTCAGGAAAGGGCGCCAGCATACCGAAGCTGCAATTTACGTGGGTAGCGCCGGGCGATGCCCGGCCGATGGTTCAGCTGGCGGTGCCGTTGCCGTCGCCGCTGCGCTCGCCGGGCGTGGCCCGGCGCTACCGTGGAAGGTCAGAAGCGGTTGTCGCCGTCCAGCATGCGGCCCAGCCCACCCAGCACCGAGCCTTCGCCGCGGTTCTTGCCACCGCCCTGCGGCGCGGCCATCCACATGCGCCCGGCCAGGCGCGAGAACGGCAGCGACTGCAGCCAGACCTTGCCCGGCCCGGTGAGGGTGGCCAGGAACACGCCCTCGCCACCGAACAGCATGCTCTTGATGCCGCTGACCCGGCGCACGTCCATGTCCACCGTGGGGTGGTAGGCCACCACGCAGCCGGTATCCACGTCCAGGCGCTCGCCGGCGGCCAGCTCACGCTCGACCACGCAGCCGCCGGCATGGATGAACACCCAGCCGTCGCCTTCCAGCTTCTGCATGATGAAGCCCTCGCCGCCGAACAGGCCGGTCATGATCCGGCGCTGGAACTGCACGCCGATCTGTACCCCGCGGGCGCCGGCCAAAAAGCTGTCCTTCTGGCAGATCAGGCGGCCGCCATGCTGGTCCAGCTTCATCGGCAGCACGGTGCCGGGGTAGGGCGCGGCGAAGGCCACGGTGCCGCGGCCGTTGCCGGTCTGGGTATAGACCGTGGCAAACAGGCTTTCGCCGGTGACCACCCGGCGGCCGGCGGCCATCACCTTGCCCATGAAGCCGCTGCTGGCCTGCGAACCGTCGCCGAACACGGTGTCCATCTGCACCGAGGCGTCCTTGAACATCAGCGCGCCGGCTTCGGCAATCGCGCTCTCGCCGGGGTCCAGGCCGATTTCCACGAACTGCATCTCATGGCCCACGATGCGGAAATCGATCGGGTCGCCGTGGCCGCCGCTGTTGCTGACCGGCGATTCCACGCTGCGATGCGCCGCGGCCGGCGGTGGTGCGCCCGGTGGCGACGTAGGCGCGGTCGGCTGGCGCAGTGCGGCAACGTCGGACACCGGTGTCCACCCGGACATGCCCTGGCACCAGGCCAGCGCGTGTGGATACGCCTGCGCATGGGCGCGCGCGGCCTCGTCATCAAGCGGGCCGACACGCTCGGCCTGGCCGGCGGCATGGAAGTACCACTGGGTCATTGCTGCAGCTCCGTTGCGGGAACAAACCACGAGTCTAGCCGCAGCACACGGGGGCGAATGGCAGGGCCATGAACGATCGGCATTTGCGGCGCGGGTGCTGTATTGCAACAATTATCTGGTAGCGCCGTTTTACCACCCCTCCAAACACAGCCTACCGCCATGTCTCCGACCCGCACTTCCCGTGGCCGCCTTCCGGTCGCGCGCCCCCTCGTTGCCGCTCTTTCCGCTCTGTTGCCGCTGGTAGCAGCCGCCCAGGAAACCCCTGCCGCCAAGGACCCGGTTGCCCTCGACGCCCTGCAGGTGACCGCGCAGCGGCGCGTGGAAAATGCCAAGGACGTGCCGGTGGCGATCACCGCCATCCAGGGCGAAAAGCTGGATGTGCTCGGCTCGGCCGGCGATGACATCCGCTTCCTGTCCGCACGCGTGCCCAGCCTGAACATCGAGTCGTCCTACGGCCGTGCCTTCCCGCGCTTCTACATCCGCGGCCTGGGCAACACCGATTTCGACCTCAATGCCTCGCAGCCGGTGTCGCTGGTGTACGACGACGTGGTGCAGGAAAGCCCGCTGTTGAAGGGCTTCCCGCTGTTCGACCTGGCCGGCGTGGAAGTGCTGCGCGGCCCGCAGGGCACCCTGTTCGGCCGCAACACCCCGGCCGGCGTAGTGAAGTTCGATTCGGCACGCCCCTCGCAGGACGCCGACGGCTACGTGAAGGTGTCCTACGGCAGCTATGACACCTGGAACGTGCAGGGCGCCTACGGCGGCCCGCTGACCAGCCGCTGGTCGGCCCGCGTGTCCGCGCTGTACCAGCGCCGCGACAACTACGTCGACAACACCATCGCCAATGCGCCCAGCTCGGGCTTCGAAGGCTATGACGAAGCCGCTGGCCGCGTGCAGTTCCTGTACGAAGGCGACGACGTGGAAGCGCTGTTCAACCTGCACAAGCGCAAGCTCAACGGCACCGCGCGCCTGTTCCGCGCCAACATCATCCAGCCGGGCAGCAACGCACTGGTCGAGAACTTCGACCGCGACAAGGTGTCCACCGACGGCCTGAACTTCTCCAACCTGGAAACCTGGGGCGGCAGCGCGCGCATCAAGTGGGACCTGGGCCGGGTCACCCTGCATTCGATCACCGGCTATGAAACCGCCGAATCGCTGAACCACGGCGACGTGGACGGCGGCTACGGCGCCTCGTTCCTCGGTGCGGGCAACTACGGCCCGGGCTTCATTCCGTTCCCGTCCGAGTCGGCCGACGGCCTGCCGCACCACCGCCAGTGGACGCAGGAATTCCGCGTCGAATCCAACGAGTGGGGCCGCTTCGACTGGCAGGCCGGCGTGTTCTACTTCGATGAAGACGTCACCATCGACAGCTTCAACTACGACTCGCTGACCCCGGGCAACCCGCAGACCGGCCACGCCGTGCAGAGCCAGCGCAACAAGGCCTGGGCCGCGTTCGCCTCGGGCGACCTGGACGTGACCGACCGCTTCAAGCTGCGTGCCGGCGTGCGCTACACCCAGGACAAGAAGGACTTCACCGCCAGCGTGCTGCAGGCCGTGTCTGGTGGTACGCCGGTGAGCGGCCCGTACCTGGCCAACAGTGACGTGGACGATGTCAGCTGGGACCTGAGCGGCGTCTACCAGATCACCGACAACATCAACGCCTATGCGCGCGTGGCCAAGGGCTTCCGCGCACCGTCCATCCAGGGCCGCCTGGCCTTCGGCGGCGTCACCCAGGCCGATTCGGAAAAGGTGATCTCGTATGAGGCCGGCATCAAGGCCGACCTGTTCGACCGCCGCGCACGCCTGGGCTTCAACGTGTTCCGCTACAACGTGGACGGCCAGCAGCTGATCGCGGTGGGTGGCAGCAACAACACCGCCACCCTGCTCAACGCCGACAAGACCATCGGCCAGGGCTTCGAGCTGGACTTCGAGGCCTACCTGACCGACCATGTGCTGATGACCCTGGGCAGCAGCTACAACGACACCGAGATCAAAGACCGCGATCTGGCGGTGGCGATCTGCGGCGGTGGCTGCACCATCACCGACCCGACCACCGTCATCAACGGCGGCACCTACGCGCTGGTGAACGGCAACCCGCTGCCGCAGGCGCCGAAGTGGATCCACAACCTGACCCTGCGTGCCGGCTTCCCGGTGAACGACGCCAGCGAGATCTACGTCTACACCGACTGGGCGTACAAGAGCCCGGTGAACTTCTTCCTGTACGAGTCGCCGGAGTTCCGCAGCCGCAGCTCGCTGGAAGGTGGCCTGCGCGTGGGCTACAACTGGGACTACGGCCAGTACGACGTGGCCGTGTTCGGCCGCAACCTGACCAACCAGACCCGCGTGGTCGGTGCGATCGACTTCAACAACCTCACCGGCTTCCTCAACGAGCCGCGCACGTTCGGCGTGGAATTCACCGCGAAGTTCTGAGGCGGTTGACCGCGTGATGCAATGAAGAAGGGCCGGCGAAATGCCGGCCCTTCTGCTTTCTGTAGAGTCGAGCCATGCTCGACTGCCGTGAGCCGAGCATGGCTCGGCTCTACGGAGACGTGCCTTACAGCGCGCTCTGCGGGCGCACCTTCAACACCGCCTCTTCTGCCGCACAGTCGCGGGCCGAGTGCTGCCCCGCCTTGCGTGCTGCGGCAATTTCCCTGCGTGCCGCCAGCAGGTCCTGCTGGAACGCCGCATTGTCGTGCAGGCGCGCAACGGCGGCGGCACCCATGAAGCGGCCTTCCAGGATGTCGCTCTGCCAATGCACGTTGCACACCAGGCGGCTTTCCCCGTAGTTGCGGCCGCGGGCCTGGATGGCGTCGGCGCGGTCCGGGGCGATCTCGGAAAGAATCAGCGCCCAGGCCCAGCCGATCGAGGTGTGGCCGGAGGGGTATGAACCGTTCTTGCGCAGCCCGGCCTCATCGTCGGGCGTGCAGGTGGGTTCGCCATTGACCATGAACGGGCGCGGGCGCTGGTAGTGGTTCTTGGCCGCCTTGGTGGCCGCACTGGCATCGATCCGGCTGCGCTCCAGCAGGCGATACAGCGCAGGCGTCTTCACTGCATCCACGTCCACGTCGATCGCGCACGAGAACTGGTTGGCGCCTTCCGGGAAGCCCAGTTCGGCGTCACGCGTGGCCTGGGCGAAGCGCGGCGTGCCGCGCAGGGCGCGGGCTTCACGGCTGACCTGTTCGTCCAGCGCGAAGCCAGCCGAACCGGCCGCAGGCGGGGCAGGCACCAGCAGCAGGCTGGCCGGCACTGCGGTTGCGTCCAGGTAGCCCACTGCCCGGGTGGTCACGTTGGCCTCCACCGCGGTGGGCTTGCTGGCGGTGGCGGCGCAGCTGGCCAGGGTCATGGCGATGGCAAGACCCAGCAACGGGCGGGCAGGGCGGGCGATCAGGGACATGGGCAGACTCGGGGCTGTGAACACAGGCGCCATGATCGCAGCCGCCGCCGGGTGCCGCAGCGCCCATCGGTCATACGGCCAGACCCGGCACGGTCGGCTTGTCGCCAATGTCCTGATTCCGGTCACAGCGCACGGACTTTCACACGCCTTCAGCACCAGCATCTGCCCACAGCCGGGCCGGGGGGATCTGCTGACAAGGGAGAGATGCGATGCGCAGCACCGCAACAGGAAGTACCGTCCTGGCCCTGCTGGTGGGCCTGGCCGCCGCACCGGCACAGGCCGCCGACGTCTACGGCGTGGCCTTCGTGCATGGCACCGGCGCACAGACCAACGCCACCCAGGATTACTGGCAGCCGGCGATCATCGACACCGTGCGCCAGGGGCTGCCGAACAGCAGCAACTACGTGGTCATCAACTGCGATTTCACCCAGTACATGTGGAAGCCCGAAGCGGCCGGCTGCCTGGCCAGCCAGCTCACCGGCTTCATCGACAGCCGCGGCATCACCCAGCTGGTGGTCATCACCCATTCCAACGGCGGCAACGTGATGCGCTGGATCCTGTCCAACCCCACCTACGACAGCCGCTACCCGAAGATCATCAGCCGTACCCGCAAGGTCACCGCACTGGCCCCGTCGTCAGCCGGCACGCCGCTGGCCGATGCGGTGCTCAACGGCAACACCTTTGAAACCTCGCTGGGCTGGTTGCTGGGCTACAAGAACGATGCCGTGCGCATGCAGCAGGTCGGCCACATGGCCACCTACAACGCGCAGAACCTGTATGGCACCGCCGGCCGCCCGGCGCTGCCCAAGCCGTTCCGCGCGGTGGTCGGCAGCGATGTCGAATCGGCGGTCTGGGACAGCAACAGCTACTGCGGCGGCTACGCGGCGAATGTCGGCCTGGAATTCACCCAGAACTGGTTGTCGTCCTGTTCCGATGGTTTCCTGGAATGCAGCAGCCAGAAGGCGGCCGGCAGCCTGCTGTTCACCGACAAGGCGCGCACCCAGGGGGCCGAGCCGTTGAGCCACAACCAGAGCCGGCGCGAATGCTTCGGCCTGGGCACCATCCTGCGCAACGACCTGACCCAGTGAGGGAGACGACCATGAAGATCCATTCCACCTTCCTGGCCGCTGCCGTGCTGACCGCACTTGCCGCCGGGCCCGCCCTGGCCGCTCAACCGCTGCGTGCCGCCCTGGGCACCGACCAGGTGCCCGCCGCGCTGGTGGCCGCGCCCCTGCCCGCCGAAGACAGCGAGCGCGTGCCGCTGGCCTTCGCCTGGGCGCTGGACCCGGCGCAGCCGTTGCAGGCACCGGGCGCGTATGCCGCCGTCAGCCGCAGCTATTGGCAACAAGTCGACGCGGCCGAGCTGCAGCGCGGCCTGGACCTGCCGCTGACCGCCCCGGACGCGGTGATCCAGGTCAGTCCCGGTGCCGGCGCACGCGCGCTGCCCGCCGACGCACTGCAGGTGCGTGATGCCGCTGGCCGTACCAGCGTGGCCCGCAGTGTTGATGCGCGCCAGCTGCAGGACGCCGGCATGGCGGTGAGCGATGGCAGCAGTATGCTGCGCACCGGTGCCAGCAGCGCGGTGGGCGCCTACCGCCTGCAGAGCGCGCAGGCGCAGGGGCGCTACGTGGTGCAGGTGCTCGAACCCAACAGCCCCGTGCGGTTCGAAGTGCAGGCCAGCCAGGCACAGGTGCTGGCCGGTGGCAGCGTGCAGCTGCAGGCGCGCCTGCTGGAAGACGGTGCCAACGCCAACCAGCTGGCGGCACGGCGCGGCAGCCTGGGCGGCGAGGCATTGCTGGTGGCGCCCGATGGCCGCAGCTGGCCGCAGCGGCTGCTGCGTACCACCGACGGCAGCCTGCGTGCGCAGGTGCGCATTCCGGCCCAGGCCAGCACCGTGCAGGGGCTGTGGGAACTGCAGGTGTTCGCCCAGGCAGACGGCGTACTGCGCGATGGCAAGGTGGCCTTTGCCGTGGCCCAGCCCACCGCGCGGTTCAGCGGCCAGGCCAGCCCGGATACCGCCAGCCGCCGGGTCAGCCTGCCGCTGCAGGTGGCGGCCGCCGGTCGTTACGAGGCGCGCGGCACGCTGTACGCCACCGGCGCCGACGGCCAGTTGAAGCCGGTCGCGCAGGCGCATGCCGCAGCGTGGTTCGACGGCGCCGGACAGGGCGCACTGGTGCTGCCGTTCGACCAGGCGCCGCTGCCTGCCGGCTTCGGTGCGCCGTATGAACTGCGTGAGCTGCAGCTGCAGGACCAGAGCCGGATGGCACCGATCGAATCGCGCGCGCAGGCGCTGCGGTTCTGAGCAACAGCAGCGGGCCGGTAAACCCGGCCCGCTGCAACCGCGTAAGGGCGAGGCAACATCGCGATGGGGCGGGACCATGGCGGGGTAGAGTCGACTGTCAGTCGACTACCGCGCGCCGCGCGGGACTTTCGGGGGCCGTACGAAGAGCAGTCGACTGACAGTCGACTCTACCGTCGTCCGCCAACCGTCGTCCGCCGTCCGTGCGCTTCGACCCGGTGGTTCACCCCGCGTACGCGCTCAACCGGCCTTCGTGTTCCACCACGTGGATCGCACCGCCGAACACTGCCGACAGCGGCTCATCACGCAGCAGTGCATCGCGCGGGCCATCGGCCAGCACGCGGCCGTCGCGCAGCAGCACCACCCGCTCGATCTCGGGGATCACTTCTTCGATGTGGTGGGTCACCAGCACCAGGGTGATGCCCTGCTGGGCCAGGGTGCGCATGGTGGCGATCAACTGCTGCCGCGCCACCAGGTCCAGCCCCGTGGACGGTTCATCCAGCAGCAGCGCCTGCGGCCGGTTCACCAGTGCGCGGGCAATCAGCACGCGGCGGGTCTCGCCGGCCGACAGCTCGGCATACGCGCGTTCGCGCAGGCCCAGCGCACCGGTCATGGCCAGGGTCTGGCCGACCCGCTCGCGCATGTCGGCGGTCACTTCGCGGAACGCCGGCACCACATAGCTGGCGAAGAAGCCCGACAGCACGGCCTGCTCCACGGTCAGCCCGGGCATGTCGGACAGGTTGCTGCTCAGATCGCCGGTGACGATGCCCAGCTGCGAGCGCAACCGGTCCACCTGCCAGCGGTTCTGCCCCAGCACTTTCACCGCCACCCGGCCGTCGGCCTGGGCCAGCGGGTACAGCTCGCGGGTAATCAGCTTGATGAAGGTGGATTTGCCACAGCCATTGGGGCCCAGCAGCGCGGTGTGCTGGCCCTGGGCGATGCGCAGGCTGAGCGCGTGCAGCACCTTCACCTGGCCACGCATCACGCTGGCGTGGTCCAGTTCGATCAGGGGCGGCAGGGCGTCGCCGGCGCCGGCCGGCGACGGGGCGTGGGTGCGTGGTTCAGGACTCGACAACGGGGTTCCCCAACGTGTGAACGGTGCCACGGAATGACGGTGCCGATCACCGTCGCAGGGTGCAGTTTGCAACGCAAGCGCCCATCATGTCTGCCATCCCCGCGTCGATCTGGAGAGCCGCCATGCCCGATGCCCTGATCTCCCTGCTGGCCCACGGCCTGCTTGGCCCGACGTGGTGGGAGCTGCTGCTGGTGCTGCTGGTCTTCACCCAGCTGACCATCTTCTCGGTCACCCTGTATCTGCACCGCAGCCAGGCCCACCGCGGCGTGGATTTCCACCCGGTGCTGGCCCACCTGTTCCGTTTCTGGCTGTGGCTGACCACCTCGATGATCACCCGCGAATGGGTGGCCATCCACCGCAAGCACCACGCCAAGGTGGAAACCGAAGACGACCCGCACAGCCCGGTCACCCGTGGCATCGGCCAGGTGTTCTGGCACGGCGTGGAACTGTACCGGCAGGCCCGCGGCCAGCGCGCGGACATCGAACAGTACGGCCGGGGCACTCCGGACGACGCCATCGAGCGCCACCTGTATACGCCGCGCGCCAACCTGGGCCCGGTGCTGCTGCTGGCCATCAACGCGGCCTTGTTCGGCCTGCCGGGCGTGGCGCTGTGGGCCATCCAGATGGCCTGGATTCCGTTCTGGGCCGCCGGCGTGGTCAACGGCCTGGGCCACTGGTGGGGCTACCGCAACTATGAATCGGCCGATACCTCCACCAACCTGACCCCGTGGGCGTTCTGGATCGGCGGTGAAGAACTGCACAACAACCACCATGCCTTCCCCAGCTCGGCGCGCTTTGCGATTCGGCGCTGGGAATTCGACATCGGCTGGAGCGCGATCCGCCTGCTGCAGACGTTGCGCCTGGCCACGGTGCTGCGCGTGGCGCCGGCCATGGATGTGCGCCCGAACATCGCCGTACCCGATGCGGACACCCTGAAGGCATTGCTGTCGCACCGTTTCCAGGCCATGACCGACTACCAGCGCAACGTCTTCGTGCCGGCACTGCGCGAGGAGGCCGCCCACGCCGGGGCGAAGCTGCGCCGTCTGCTGCCGCGCCGGCTGCGCCGCGGTCTGGTGAACGACGGCCGCTGGCTGCATCCGGACAGCCGCGCGCAGTTGCGCGCCTGGGTCGCGCAGCGTCCGCGCATCGGGGTGCTGGTCGAGTTCCGCGCGCGCCTGGCCACGCTGCTGGAAGCCCGCGGCCACGACGCGGCCGAGCGCCTGCGCCAGCTGCAGGCCTGGTGCCGCGAAGCCGAAGAAAGCGGCATCGCCACACTGCAGGCCTACGCCGCGCGCCTGAAGGGCTACACCCTGGTGGGCGCATGAAGCGCATTGCAGGAGCATTGTTGGCCGTGCTGGTGCCGCTGTGCGCGCAGGCCCAGGTGAGCGACACCGCCACCTACCTGCAGCGCATGGACAGCGATGGCGACGGCCGCGTGAGCGAAGCGGAGTACGTGCAATGGATGCTGTACGCCTTCGACCGCATGGACCGCAACGGCGATGGCGTACTGACGGCCGACGAGCTGCCGGGCGGCAAGGGCCGGCCGATCACCCGCGAGCAGCAGCGGCAGACCCTTATCCAGCGCTTCCACAAACAGGATGCCAACCGCGATGGCTATCTGGACGCGCGTGAACTGTCCGCCCCGCCGCGCTGATCGGCGATCATGACGGCCGCACCGCTGCAAGGGAAAACCTCACCATGGATGACCGCATCGACGATGAACTGATGCAGGAGTGGACGGCATTCTGTGCCGGACACAGCGAGCAGGAGGACTGGTATTTCTCCGGCCTGCTGCAGGGCGTGACCGGGCCGGACACGCTGGACGCGGTGTTCGCCACCTTTCCGCATGCCGATGAACTGCGTGCGCGCGCGCTGGACGTGCTCGGTGCCGGTCACTGGGGCGACCACCTGTACCTGCAGCCGGCCCACGTGGGCGATACGCAGGCGCTGGCCCGCGCCGCGCGCGCGTGGCTGGATGAGCTGGCCCGGGTGGCCGGTGCTGCCGGCGAGCCCGCGCTGCAGGCCACGCTGCGCGCTGTGCCGGTGGTCGAAGCCCCCGCCGAGCGTCTGCAGTCGGCCTGGAGCGGCTCGGGCCCAGCGGCTTACCTGCACGATGTCATCTGCGATGAAGTGCGGCGGGCGCGCACGCTCGACACCCCGCAGACGAACGCACTGGACGAGGCGCTGTACCACCTTGCCTCCGATCTCTACCTGGGCTGGTACATCGCCCAGCCACTGGCCCCGGCCGCGGTCGATTTCGGGCCCTATCTGGCGTTCTGGCGGCTGGGTGGGCGGGGTGCATTGGTGGAAGGTGCCTTCCTGGTCGAAGCGCCCGCCGCGGACGCGTAGGGCGCCTTGTCCGGTAGCGCCGGGCCATGCCCTACGGCTTCGCATGGCCCGGCGTAGAATCAGCCCATGCCTGAACTGCCCGAAGTCGAAACCACCCGCCGTGGCCTGGCGCCGCATCTTGAAGGGCGCCGCGTACACGGGGTGATCCTGCGCCGCGCCGACCTGCGCTGGCCCATCCCACCGGACGTGGCCGAGCAGTTGCCGGGGCAGCGCATCGACAGCGTACGCCGCCGCGCCAAGTACCTGTTGCTGGATACCGCCGTGGGCAGCGCCGTGCTGCACCTGGGCATGTCCGGCAGCCTGCGCGTGCTGCCCGGCGACACGGCGCTGCGCACGCACGACCACGTCGATATCAGCCTGGACAATGGCCGCCTGCTGCGCTTCAACGACCCGCGCCGCTTCGGCAGCCTGCTGTGGCAGCCGGCCGGTGAAGTGCATCCGCTGCTGCAGGGGCTGGGCCCGGAGCCCCTGGACGAGATCTTCGACGGCGACTACCTGTTCGAGCGCAGCCGCGGCCGCAGCGCGCCGGTGAAGACCTTCCTGATGGACCAGGCGGTGGTGGTGGGGGTGGGCAACATCTACGCCGCCGAAAGCCTGTTCAAGGCCGGCATCAGCCCATTGCGCGAGGCCGGCAAGGTCTCCCGCGCGCGCTACCAGCGGCTGGCGCGCGAAGTGAAGGACACGCTGGGCTATGCGATCACCCGCGGCGGCACCACCCTGCGCGATTTCATCAGCCCCGACGGCGCTCCCGGTTACTTCGAGCAGGAACTGCTGGTGTACGGCCGCGATGGCCTGCCGTGCCCGCAGTGCGGGCGCCCGCTGAAGCACGCCATGATCGGCCAGCGCGCCAGCGTCTGGTGCAGCCGCTGCCAGCGCTGAACGTCTTCATGCGCTGCACACCGGCAGCGCTATAGTCCAGCCAACATCCGGCGGGGGAACGTTGGCGATGGATGAGGGACCGGACATCACCGTATGGCTGGACGCTGCGCGTGGCGGTGATCGCACCGCGCTGGACCGCGTGCTGACCACCCTCTACCAGGAACTGCACACCATGGCCCGGCGCCAGTTGGCCGGCCAGCAGGGGCGCACCCTGGATGCCACGTCGCTGGTGCACGAGTCGTACCTGAAACTGCTGGGCAGCCGCGGCGCCGCCCGCTTCGAAGATCGCGCGCACTTTTTCGCCTACGCGGCCTCGGCCATGCGCAGCGTGGTGGTGGACTACGCGCGCAACCGCCTGGCCCGCAAGCGCGGTGGCGACCTGAAACGGGTGGCCGAGATTCCCGAGAACAGCAGCAGTGGCGTGCGCCTGGACGAAGACCTGCTGGCCCTGGACGTGGCCCTGGAACGCCTGCAGGCGGTGGATGCGCACCTGGGCCGGGTGGTGGAACTGCGTTACTTCGCCGGCCTGTCCGAACAGGAGATTGCCGAACTGAGCCAGCGTTCCGAACGCAGCATCCGCCGCGACTGGCAGAAGGCGCGCCTGTTCCTGCTGGCCGCCATGCGCGAAGACTGAGCACCGCGACGCGGCCCGGCCGATGGACAGCGCACGCTGGCAGGAACTTTCATCCTGGCTGGACCAGTTGCTGGAACTGGACCCGGAGGCGCGGCAGCGGCGCCTGCAGCGCCTGACCGAACATGACCCGGCGCTGGGCCATGAACTGCAGCGGCTGCTGCAGCAGGAACCGGACAGCCAGGACTTCATGGCCCAGCCGCTGTGGACCGCGCCGCCACCGGGCCGCGCCGGCAGCGAGGTGGGGCCGTACCGGCTGTTGCGCCCGCTGGGCGAAGGCGGCATGGGCGAGGTCTGGCTGGCCGAGCGCTGCGATGGCCTGTACCAGCGCCAGGTGGCGCTGAAGCTGCTGCGCAGCGGCGTGGCCGATCCCGGCCTGCGCCAGCGCTTCGGCCGCGAGCGGCAGATCCTGGCCCGGTTGCAGCACCCGCACCTGGCGCAGCTGCTGGATGCCGGCGTGGATCTGCACGGACAGCCCTACCTGGCGCTGGACTACGTGGAAGGCGAGCCGATCAGCGATTACTGCCGCAGGGTGCAGCCGCCGCTGGAAGCCCGCCTGCAGTTGATGCTGCAGGTCTGCGCGGTGGTCAGCCATGCCCACGCCAACCTGGTGGTGCACCGTGACCTGAAACCGTCCAACATCCTGGTGCGCGACGATGGCACGGTGAAGCTGCTGGATTTCGGCATCGCCAAGCTGCTGGACCACGACGACACCAGCAGCCCGCACCCGGCCACCGAGATCCGTGCGTTCACCCTGCACTACGCGGCCCCGGAGCAGGTGCGCGGTGAACTGGTCACTACGCTCACCGACGTCTATTCGCTGGGCGTGGTGCTGTTCGAAGTGGTGACCGGGCACAAGCCCTACCGGCTGCGCCGGCACAGTGATGCCGAATGGGAACGTTCGATCCTGGACGTGCAGGCGCCACGCGCCTCGGTACTGCTGCAGCGGCTGGCCGACCAGCCCGGCGCGCCGCGTCGCGCGCTGCAGCGGCAGGCCCGGCGCCTGCGCGGCGATCTGGATGTCGTGCTGGAAAAGGCCCTGCAGAAAGACCCCGACCAGCGCTATGCCTCGGCCGAGGCGATGGCCGGTGACCTGCGGCGCTTCCTGCAGGGGCAGCCCATCCAGGCCCGTCCGCCCGGCGTGGGCTACCGCGTGCGCAAGTACGTGGGCCGGCACCGGTGGGGCGTGGCGCTGGCGTCGGTGGCCGTGCTGGGCTTGCTGGGCACCACGTCCATGGCGTTGTGGCAGGCGCGGCAGGCGCGGCTGGAAATGGCCCGCGCGCAGGCCATGCAGGATTTCACCGTGGGTCTGTTCGACAAGGCGGCCAGCCAGCGCCACGGGCATTTCGACGTGCCGCAGCTGCTGGCTGCCGGGCAGCAGCGTGGCGAAGCCGAGCTGGCCGACCAGCCGCTGGCACTGGCCGAGCTGGAGGGCGTGATCGGGCGGCTGCGGATCGGCCTGGGCGACTACCAGTTGGCCCTGCAGACGCTGGACCGGCAGCGCCAACTGCTGCAGCGGGTGGACGATGTGCCGCCCGCGCTGCAGCTGGAGGCGGTGACCCAGCGCGGGCGTGCGCTGCGCATGCTGGGCCGCGACCGCGAATGCCTGGCCCATCTGCAGCCGCTGCAGTCCCAGGCCGCCACCGAAGCCAGCGCCCTGCCGGCGTCGGTGGCCGAATTCCACAGCCAACTGGGCCGCTGCCAGGCCGAACTGGGCGATGCCGAGGCGGCACGGCGATCCTTCACCCAGGCCCTGGCACTGCGTCACCAGGGCATCGGCGAGCGCTTCGGGCGTGCCGAATCGCTGGCCGACCTGGCCGGTCTGGACGCCGCCGCGGGGGACCTGCCAGCGGCGCTGGCCGGCTACCGCCAGGCCTTGGCGCTGCTGCAGCAGCCCAGCGATGCCAGCAGCCCGCAGGTGATCGCCCTGCACCGCCAGCTGGGGGATGTGCTGGCGCGGCAGGGACAGACGGCTGCCGCTGCCACCGAGCTTGAACTTGCCTGGACAGCCGCCCAGGAGGCCTGGGGCCCGCGCCACCCGGAGGCGCTGGTGGTGCGCCGGGCGCGCGCGCTGCTGGCGCTGCAGCGGGGCGAACTGGCGCTGGCCGGCGAGGAGCTGCGGACCGCGCAGGCGCAGCTGCTGACCGCGCTGGGGCCGAGCCATCGCGAGATCGGCCACGGTGAATTCGCCCTGGGCCAGTGGGCCAGCGCCAGTGGCGATGCGGCTACCGCGGCGGGCCACTACGCGCGCGCGGCCACGCTGTGGCGACAGCCCGACCACACCGCGTTGCTGCCACAGGCGCTGCTGGCGCAGGGGCAGGCGCTGCAGCAGGCCGGTCACCCCGCACAGGCGCGCGAGGTGCTGGCCGAAGCGCGGCAGCTGCTGCTGGCCCAGCGCGGCCCGCAGGCGCCGGGCCTGCGCGGGCTGGAGGCTCGCATCGCCGCGCTGGCGCAGACTGAACCGCAGCCGGCCACCTCCGCTGCCCGTTAACGTTTGTCTGCCTATGATGGCCGACCTTTCCCTTGCTCCCGCGCCTGCATGCAACGTCGCGATTTCCTCCGCAATGCCTCCCTTGCCCTGGCTGCGTTCGGCCTGCCTGCCCTGCCTGCCTGCGCGGCCGGCAAGAGCGGCCAGCTGGGCCTGCGTCGCCTGGGCCAGCCGCAGCCGTTCGATTTCGCCACCCTGAAGGGCCAGGCCCGTGCCCTGGCCCAGGCCCCCTACAAGAGCCACAAGCGCGTGCTGCCGGGCCGGCTGGAAGGGCTGGACTGGGACCAGTACCAGTCGATCGGCTACCGCCAGGACCACGCGCTGTGGGCCGACCAGCCGGGCCGGTTCCAGGCCAAGTTCTTCCACCTGGGCCTGTACTTCCATTCGCCGGTGCGCATGTTCGACGTGGTCGATGGCAAGGCACAGGAACTGGCCTACGACGGCGCGGCGTTCAACTACGGCAAGAGCGGCATCAAGAACGGTGAACTGCCCGCCGACCTGGGCTTCGCCGGTTTCCGCCTGAACACCCGCACCGACACCGACCGCGATTTCGCCGCCTTCCTCGGCGCCAGCTACTTCCGCGCCGTTGGCAAGGAAGGCCAGTACGGCCAGTCCGCGCGTGGCCTGGCCATCGACACCGGCATGGGCAAGCCGGAAGAATTCCCCGATTTCATCGCCTACTACCTGGAACAGCCGGCGGCCGATTCCAACACCCTGGTGGTGTATGGCCTGTTGGATTCGCCCAGCGTGACCGGCGCCTACCGCTTTGCCATCACCAATGGCGACGTGCTGCTGATGGATATCGACAGCGCCCTGTACCCGCGCAAGGCGATCGAGCGGCTGGGCATTGCGCCCTGCACCAGCATGTACCAGGTGGGCGAGAACGACCGCCGCATGGGCTGGGACTGGCGCCCGGAAATCCACGATACCGACGGCCTGTCACTGTGGACCGGCGCGGGCGAATGGATCTGGCGGCCGCTGCTGAACCCGCGCAACCTGCGCTTCAACATGTTCGTGGACCGCAACCCGCGCGGCTTCGGCCTGCTGCAGCGCGACCGCAACTTCGACCATTACCAGGATGACGGCGTGTTCTACGAGAAGCGCCCGTGCCTGTGGGTGGAGCCGAAGGGCGAATGGGGCGAAGGCTCGGTGCAGCTGGTGGAAATTCCCACCGTGGATGAAACCTTCGACAACATCGTCGCGTTCTGGAACCCGAAGGAAAAGCCGCAGGCCGGGCAGGAACTGCTGATCGGCTACCGCCTGTACTGGGGCGCCGAACCGCCGGCGCGCCCGCCGCTGGCGCACTGCGTGGCCAGCCGTACCGGCCTGGGCGGCATCATCGGCAAGAAGCGCGAGTACTTCAGCTGGCGCTTCGCGGTGGATTTCGAAGGCGGCGAACTGGCCGGTCTGATCGACAAGGCCGACGTGGAAGCGGTGGTGGAAACCAGTCGTGGCCGGGTCGAGATCGTTTCGGCGCGCCCGCTGCGCGAGATCAAGGGGTACCGGGCGATGTTCGACCTGGTGCCGCCGGAGGGCAGCAGCGAGCAGATCGACATCCGCCTGTACCTGCGCAGCGGCGGCAAGACCCTGACCGAGACCTGGCTGTACCAGTACACCCCGCCGCCGGCCGGCGCACCCGAGCGCACGCTGTACTGAGTTGGGGTTGGTCAGCAGGGCTTGCAGCCCTGCACCTGCCGAAGCAACGTCAAAGGCCTGCATTCCCTGGGGTGGCGGGGTGGGTCCGGTTGAGGGGGACGCTGCAAGTACGTCCCTGTAAGCTCGGTCGCCGCATCCATGCGGCTCACGCCCCCTCAACCGGACCCACCCCGCCTTCGACAGTTTCCCGCGATCTGTCGGAACGGCGTTCTGCTCTGGTAGGTGTCGACCTTGGTCGACACGGATGAATTCATTCGATATCTGACAGAAAAATCGTGTCGACCAAGGTCGACACCTACCAACAGCCGCGTGAACCTGTCAGGGGTGGGGCGGTGTCGGAGTGCGGGGTGTCCGCGGCATGGATGCCGCGGCCAAGCCTACAGGGACGTACTTGCGGCGTCCCCGCACTCCGACACCGCCCCGCCAACCCACCGAATGCCGCTTTGGCTGTTGCTGTTGCTCCAAAGCAGGTGCAGGGCTGCAAGCCCTGCAAAAGACCCCACCCCTTACAACGGCAGCGGGGCCTGCATCGGCTCGATCCGCCCTTCGCCCCGGGTGATCTTCTTGAACTCGGCGCGGCTGACCGACACGTAGCGGTCGTTGCCGCCGATCTCCACCTGCGGGCCGTCCTGCACCGCATGGCCGTGTTCGTCCACGCGCACGGTCATCGTGGCCTTCTTGCCGCTATGGCAGATCGTCTTGATCTCCTGCATCTCGTCGGCCCAGGCCAGCAGGTACTGGCTGCCCTCGAACAGCTCGCCGCGGAAGTCGGTGCGCAGGCCGTAGCACAGCACCGGAATGCGCAGCTGGTCCACCACCTCGCTGAGCTGCCAGACCTGGGCGCGGCTGAGGAACTGCGCTTCGTCCACCAGCACACATCCCAACGGTCCGTTGGCCGCCAGATCCTGCTGCACCCACCGCTGCAGATCAGTATCGCGTTCGAAGGCCATGCCGTCGGCACGCAGGCCGATGCGCGAGGCCACCACCCCGGCGCCGGCGCGGTCGTCCAGGCGCGGGGTCAGGATCGCCACCCGCATACCGCGCTCGCGGTAGTTGTGCGCGCTCTGCAGCAGGGTGGTGGTCTTGCCGGCGTTCATCGCCGAATAATAGAAATAGAGCTTGGCCATCGGCAGATTGTACGCCGCAGCCCCCGCCGGCCGAAGCCGTTCAGCATCCCTGCCGGTCGGCGGCTGTGGCCGTCACCCGGGACCGCTACAATCCCCTTCCAATGCACGGTCTCAATCCCCCCCAAGCCGCCGCCGTCCTGCACATCGAAGGCCCCCTGCTGGTGCTGGCCGGTGCGGGCAGTGGCAAGACGCGCGTGATCGTCGAAAAGATCGCCCACCTGATCGGCTGCGGGCGCTACCCCGCGCGCCGCATCGCGGCGATCACCTTCACCAACAAGTCGGCCAAGGAAATGCGCGAGCGCGTGGCCAAGCGCCTGCGCGAACAGGATGCCGACGAGGTGACCATCTGCACCTTCCACGCCCTGGGCCTGAAGTTCCTGCAGATCGAACACGCGGCGGTGGGCCTGAAGCGTGGCTTCTCGATCTTCGATGCCGACGATGCCGCCGCGCAGATCAAGGACCTGATGTCCGGCGCCAAGCCCGATGACATCGAGGACATGAAGAACCTGGTGTCGCGCGCGAAGAACGCCGGCCTGTCGCCCGAACAGGCGATGGCCGCCGCGCGCAGCAACCGGGAAAAGGAAGCGGCCAGCGTCTACGAGCGCTACCAGCTGCGCCTGACCGCCTTCAACGCGGTCGACTTCGATGACCTGATCCGCCTGCCGGTGCAGGTGCTGGAGGAAAACCCGGATATCGCCGTGGCCTGGCGCGAGCGCATCGGCTACCTGCTGGTGGATGAATGCCAGGATACCAACGATGCGCAGTACCGGCTGCTGAAGCAGCTGGCGGGCGAAAAGGGCAACTTCACCTGCGTGGGTGACGATGACCAGTCGATCTACGCCTGGCGCGGCGCCAACCCGGAAAACCTGCAGCAGATGGGGCGCGACTACCCCGCGCTGGAAATCATCAAGCTGGAGCAGAACTACCGCTGCTCCAACCGCGTGCTGCGCGCGGCCAATGCGCTCATTGCCAACAATCCGCACGAACACCTGAAGAAGCTGTGGAGCGACCAGGCCGACGGTGAGCGCATCCGCGTGTGGGAATGCCGCAACAGCGAACACGAAGCAGAAAAGGTTGCCGCCGAGATCGCCTTCGTGGCGCAGTCGCGCAAGGTGCCGTGGAGTGATTTCTGCATCCTGTTCCGCGGCAACTTCCAGTCGCGTCCGCTGGAAAAGGCGATGCAGCTGCTGCGCATTCCCTACCACCTGACCGGCGGCACCATGTTCCTGGAACGCCAGGAAGTGAAGGACACGCTGGCCTGGCTGCGGCTGCTGGTGAACCCGGACGACGACACCGCGTTCATGCGCGCGGTGCAGTCACCCAAGCGCGACGTCGGTGCCGGCACGCTGGCCAAGCTGGCCGAGCTGGCGCAGGAAAAAGACATCCCGATGGCGCACGCCGCCGAAGCGATCGGCGCGCTGCAGCAGTTGCCGCCGCGCGCGGCCAACAGCCTGGCGCGCTTCACCGACATCCTGCGCGACCTGCGTGCGCAGACCCGCCAGATCACCTCCGGCGACATGATCCGCAAGGTGGCCAAGGAATCGGGGCTGTTGAGCGAACTGCGCCAGCAGGCCAAGGAAGAGGCCAGTTACCAGCGCCGTGCCAACAACATCGAGGAACTGGCGCAGTGGTTCGAGGGTGGCCCGCGTGGCGCCACCGCCGCCGACCTGGCCGGTCAGCTCGCCCTGCTGTCGCGCAGCGACAAGGACGAGGGCGGCAACCAGGTGCGCATGATGACCATGCATGCGTCCAAGGGCCTGGAATTCCCGTACGTGTTCATCGTCGGCTGCGAAGACGGCGTGCTGCCGCACCAGGTCAGCCTGGACGAAGGCAACCTGCAGGAAGAACGCCGCCTGCTGTACGTGGGCATCACCCGCGCCAAGATCCAGCTGTGGATGAGTTACAGCAAGCTGACCCGCAAGTTCGGCGAGCATGTGCGCTTGAAGCCGAGCCGGTTCTTCGAGGAGATTCCGGCCGAGGAGATCCAGCGCGATGGCGCGGACCCGGTGGCGGATGCGGCGCGGAAGAAGGAGCGCGCGACGGCGGGGTTGGCGGCGATCGAGGCGCTGTTCGATTGAGGATCGAAAAGCCACTAAAGTGGTATTCCAATCCGTCCGATTGACGCTTCTGGCCTTGAGCCTGCGTCGGGTTAAGGCCTAGTGTGAGCGCACTCGAAGTGCGCGCCGTGTTCTTCATCGTGTCCAACGACATCCCTGCTGTTCTCACTCATACCTTCCTCGGGCTGGGCCTGGTCCTGCTTGTTTCAGCGCTTCTGGCCTACGTTGGTGCCAGGCGCTTCCTCGATGGGGCGATCATTGCCGATGGCAGGATCACCCATGTGGGTGCCATCCGTGTTGATCGCCGTGGTTCGCGCACTTCAGTGGTGAAGTTCGTGTACTCGGTGGACTTCACTACCAGCAACGGGCAAGTGATGCGGTTCATCGCAGGTCGTACCCGCCATCGTGCCTACATGACGGGCGATCATGTAGATGTGCTGTACCTGCCGGACCGCCCGGACAAGGCCCTGGTGCGTTCGCTCTCATCACCCTGGGGCCTGAGCGTCATACTGGGATTGAACAGCGGCCCATTCCTGCTGGCGGCGGGACTTCTGCGCCTGCCGCAGGCGGCGAGGGCATGGCGGCGCAGGCAGCTCCTTCGCCACGGGACACGGGTGCAAGCCAAGGTCCGGGCGATCAAGCGCGATCGCGGAGTATTTTCGGGGGGAAGGCATCCGTTCGTCATCGTCTGCGCCTGGCGCGATCCTGAAACGACTCGATGGCATGTCTTCCACAGTGCGTATCTCTGGGCCGATCCCCGTGCACAGGTGAGTGGGCGTGAACTGGATGTCCATGTCATGCCGGGCAATCCGCGCTACTACCATGTCGATACCTCCTTCATTCGATCAGCGCCGGCACCTGCACGCTGATCGATCAACCCGGCCAGCACCCTGCCCACCCTCCTCAGATGTTTTTTGCTGTTTTTCTTTGCCGTGGGCCTGCTGATCCTTCTGGCCGCCCCCTGGCTGTTTGTGGACGTCCAGCGTTTCGCGCGCAAGGCCGTTTTCGCAACCGGAACGGTGGTGGCCGTCCAGGCAGAGGATGCCCGGTCGGAAATGGAGGGGATGCCCGCACGTGACATCACCCTGCATCGCCCGGTGGTGAGGTTCCAGACCGCACAGGGGCAGATGATTCAGTTCACCGCGTCCTTTGCTACCGGGGCACCACTGTACGTGGTCGGCGAACAGGTACAGGTGCTATATCCCGGCGGCATGCCTTCCAAGGCTCGTATCCAGCACCCGGGATTGCGCTGGGGCGCACCGCTGCTGTTGGCGCTGATGGGCATGGGGTTCTGCCTGATCGCCGCATGCGTCCATCGCCTGTGCGTGCGCTACTGGCCGATCCTGTTCGGCCCGCGTGACGGGGCATGTGGCTAGGCTGAGCATCGTAGTGGCCCACTTGGCCTGAGCGTGCTGCACGGCGGGCGCTGGCGTTGCAAAATCGAGGTATTCCTTCCGGAGCCCACCCATGCATCCCATCGAAAGCGAACGCCTGCGCCTGCGCGCCCTCGAGCCCGATCGCGATGCGGCGTCGATGCTGGCGCTGCTCAACGATCCCGGCTTCCTGCGCTTCATCGGTGACCGCAACGTGCGCAGTGAGGAACAGGCGCGGGAGTACATCGCGCTGCGCGTGCTGCACAGCTATGCCTTGAACGGGTTCGGCATGTACGCCATCGAGCGGCGGTCCGATGGCGCCTGGCTGGGCAATGCCGGCCTGGTGCGGCGTGATGGCCTGCCGGGACCGGATATCGGCTATGCGGTGCTGGCGGCGTTCGGCGGCCAGGGCTATGCCAGCGAGGCGGCGCGGGCGGTGTTCGCGCATGCGCGTGCGGAGCTGGGCATCGAGGATCTGTACGGCATCACCGACCTGGACAACGTGGCCTCCGGGCGCATCCTGCTGGGCCTGGGCATGCAGGAACGCGGGGTGATCCAGCTGCCCGGCGTGGACGCGGCCAGCCGCTTGTATGCCACACCGGGCGCTGCGGCGGTTCAACCGCCAGCATGAGCCAGTGGAGTAAGGTGCAGGTCTGTTTTCCTGCACGGATGCTCCGATGCTGATCAACGCGTACTCCACCCTCGGCCACGTACTGGCACCGCCACCACAGGCTGACGCTGCCAACGTCCGTGGTCTTGATGACCCCGCACTGGCCCCGCACCTGGGCGGCTTCGTCAACTACGTGCTGGGCCATGGCGACGGCCAGATGACCGCGGCGCGCTATCACCTGATGCGGCACGTGCAGCGCGTGCGCCAGCACTACCTGTTCGAGCTGGCCGAAGCCGATCTTGGGGCGCTGCAGCCTTGGCTGCTCCAGGCCAACGCGGTGTGCTTCCTGGAAGATGGCAGCGTCCGCGATCCGGCCGGCAAGGTGCTGTTGGGTGACGCGCTCGATCCGCAGGCACAGGTGCCCTATCCCGTCGACGCTGAGCAGCGCCGGGCGCGCAGCCAACAGCAGCTGCAGGCCCACGCGGTGCATGCCCCGCCGTCATTGCCACCCGTGGTGGGCGCGGCCGAGGCACAGCTGCGCGCGCCTGCCCAGGTCTGGGCCAGAGCACAGGCGCTGCTGGCGTGTGCGCTGCGCGCCGAGGCGCTGCAGGCCGGTGACCCACCGTTGAGCCTGGCCGAGTTGGCCGAGCGTCTGCCGGCCCTGCCCGAGGCCCTGAGCCCGGCCGAGGCCGCCTTCATCGAGCACGGGGACGCCGAGGCGGCTCTGCCGTTCGGCTGGCGCTACGAGAGCCTGGCCGTGCTGCTGTGGGCGCTGGGCCTGTCCGAGGCGCTGCCGTGGCCGCAGGCGACCTGTGCCGTGCCGGATGTGGTGGGCGCCTTGCTGCAGAAGGCTGACAGTGGCAGCGAACCTGCAACCCTGCGCGACACCGCCGAGCTGCTGGATGCGCTGGATCTGCACTACCGCCTGCACTGGGCTGCGCGCGAGGCCCAGCGCCAGGGTGCACCGATGCCCGGTGCGCTGGAGGGCGGTGTGATCTACGAGCGCCACTACGCGCTGAACTGGTTGTTCTGCTTTGAACAGGCCGACTGGGACGACGTGGATACGCCGACCTGAGTCTGCAGGGCGAGGGCGGTCAGGCCGCCCTCGCCGGAACCCCCTCAGCCGCGCAGTTCTGCCAGTTGCGCCTGCAGTTCTGCCACGGTGGCTTCCAGCTGCTCCACCCGGGCCAGCAGGTCCGGGTCGGCGCCGGCGGGACTGCTGCCACCGCCGCTGCCGGCGTACTTCGCCGCCAGTGCCGTGCCATCCACTTCACCGCACAGCAGGTGCATGTAACGGTCTTCGCGCTGGCCGCTGGCGCGCGGCAGCACCAGCAGCAGGCCACGCTGCTGCAGGCGTTCGATCGCGTGGCGGGCTTCGTCGGTGTCGGCGAAACGGTGCAGGCGCTCGCTGCGCGTCACCAGTTCGCCCAGGGTCTGCGGCCCACGCAGCAGCAGCAGGGCCAGCAGCACGGTCTGCTGCCGGGTCAGGTCCAGCGCGGCCTGCAGGCGGTGCTCGTAGCGGTCGGCGCGCGACGAGAAGTGCTGGCGGGCCAGGCCCAGCGTCTCCAGCTGTCGCAGGGCGTGCTGCACGCTGCCGGCATCGACGTTCATCACTGGCTCGCGGGCGGTCTTCTGGTTGGCCGCCGACTGCGCAGCATTCACCGTCAGCGGATAGGTGTCCGGCGTGGTCGCCTCCTTCTCCACCAGGCAGCCCAGCAGGCGGGCCTGGATGGGGTCGAGCAGGGGAACGTCGGGGGTCGGGGCGGAATCGGTCATGGCAGCCTGCAGCACGCAACGGGTGAACCGGGAAGCATAGCGGCCCCGGTGGCGTCTTTGCCGGTAAAATGGGCCGGTATATCTGAATGCCGGTGAATCCTGATGCGTCGTCCCGTTGCCCTGTCCCTGAGCCTGCTCGCCACTGCAGCGCTCGGCCTGTCCGCCTGCAAGCGCGTGGATGCGCCTGCCGCTGAAGCCGCCGCCCCGGAGGCTGCGGCCGCCACTGCCAAGGCAGAAGGCGCGCCCGATGCCACCGCCAACGACAACCTCAATGCGGTGCTGTGGATGCAGCGTGCGCAGGAATACAAGGCGATCACCGAGCAGACCTACCGCGCTGCCGCCGACCACCTGGACGTGGCGCTGAAGGAAGCCCATTGGGACGCCCTGGTGCCCGAAGAGCGCGGCAACGATGCCAAGGGCCTGAAGCCGGCCGTGGTGCTCGACCTTGATGAGACCGTGCTGGACAACTCGCCCTACCAGGCGCGTCTGGTGCGCGATGGCAAGGAATACGACGAGCTGAGCTGGGACCAGTGGGTGGCCGAAAAGAAGGCCAAGGCCATTCCCGGCGTTGTCGATTTCGCCAAGGCCGCCAACGCCAAGGGCGTGACCCTGCTGTACATCTCCAACCGCGCCGTGCACCTGAAGGACGCGACCCTGGCCAACCTGCGCGAACAGGGCCTGCCGGTGGCCGATGACAGCGTGTTCCTGGGTCTGGGCACCGTGGTGGAAGGCTGCGAGCAGGCCGGCAGCGAGAAGAACTGCCGCCGCCGCCTGGCCGGGCAGAAGTACCGCGTGCTGATGCAGTTCGGCGACCAGCTGGGCGATTTCGTCGAAGTGACCGCCAACACCAACGAAGGCCGTGACGCGCTGCTGCAGCAGTACCACGACTGGTTCGGCGAGCGCTGGTGGATGCTGCCGAACCCGACCTACGGCGGTTTCGAGCCGGCCCAGTTCAACAACGATTACAGCCAGTCGCGCCAGGCCCGCCATGACGCCAAGCGCGCCGCGCTGGACTACGCACCGTGAGCCGCGCGCCCTTGCCGCTGCGCGCTGACGAGCGCCTGATCTTCGCCCTGGACGTGCCCGACCGCGTGCAGGCGCTGGAGTGGGTGGACCGTCTGGGCGACAGCGTGGCGTTCTACAAGATCGGCATGGAACTGCTGGCCTCCGGCGAGTACTTCCAGGTGCTGGACGAACTGGCCCGCCGCGACAAGCGCGTGTTCGTCGACCTGAAGTTCTTCGATATTCCGGCCACCGCCGCCGCGGTGATCAAGCGCCTGTCGCAGTGGCCGGTCAGCTACGCCACCATCCACGGCTGGCACCCGGCCATGATGGAAGCCTGCGCGGCCGCCAACGGCAGCGACATGCGCCTGCTGGCGGTGACCGTGCTGACCTCGATGGGCCGTGCGGACCTGGCGCAGATGGGTATCGACCGCGAACCGGTCGACGTGGTGGTCGAGCGCGCGCTGGCCGCCCAGGCAGCCGGCATCGACGGGGTGATCGCCTCGGGCCAGGAAGCCGGTCCGATCCGCGCCGCCACCGGTGCCGGGTTCTCGATCGTCTGCCCGGGCATCCGCCCCGGTGGCCCGGTGGGCGATGACCAGAAGCGCACGGTGGGCGTGGCCCAGGCCTTCGCCGACGGCGCCGACGCCATCGTGGTCGGCCGCCCGATCCGCCTGGCGGCCGATCCGCAGGCCGCCGCACGTGCCATCCAGCAGGAAATCGTGGCGGCTCTGGCTGCCCGCTGAGCCTGCCGGCGACGTACCGCACTTCCGTACCCCGAACGCCATCCCACCCACCGTGGGATGGCGTTCGCATTTGTGCGGATGAGCCTGTCGCAAGCATCCCCAGCGGCGAAAACTGTGCGCGGGTCGGCGCAACGGCGCGCCGCTGTGCTTCCCAATCGGTGAACCGGCACGACCTCTGGCTGCCGGCCCACTCACGATGAAGGGAGTACACCTACATGGATCGCAATACCCTGTTCCTGCTGGCCGGCCTGCTCGCCGCGTCCAGCACCGCCAGCGCGGCGCCGGCGCCACGCGAAACGCCGCGCATCATCGGCGGCGAAAGCGCCCAACCGGGCCAGTACCCGTTCATGGTCAGCCTGCAGGGGCTGTCCTACGGCGATACCGACTACGACCGGCACTTCTGCGGCGGCACGCTGATCTCACCGTCCTGGGTCCTGACCGCCGCCCATTGCGTGCAGGGCGCACAGCCGGCTGCGCTGGCGGTGCTGGGCGGCGCCACCGCGCTGTCCACCGAAGCCAGCCCGCGGCCCTCGAACGTGCGCGCCCTGCACGTGCACCCGGCGTTCAACAGCGGCAGCGCGCTGGAACACGACGTGGCCCTGATCCAGCTGGACGCGCCGCTGGCCGACGCCGAACCGGTGCAGTTGCGGCTGCGCCCGGATGCCAGCTACCTCAAGCTCGGCCGCGATTTCACCGTAATCGGCTGGGGCACCACCGAAAGCGGCGCCGACGCCTTCCCGACCCATCTGCAGACCGTGCAGGTGCCGTTCGTGCCCTTCGCCGAGTGCCAGCAGGCCTACGCCGGCGAGCTGTCGCGCGGCAAGGTCATCTGTGCCGGTCGCGAAGGCATGGACAGCTGCCAGGGCGATTCCGGCGGGCCGCTGCTGCTGCGCCTGCGCGAAGGCTGGACCCAGTTCGGCATCGTCAGCTGGGGCGAGGGCTGCGCGCTGGCCGGCTACCCCGGCGTTTATGCCCGAATCGCCGAAAAACATGCCGTGGATTTCATTGAAGCGGTGTGGCAGAAGGATTGAGTCAATAAAATCAATTATTTAACTTGTGTTACATGAAGTATTGCCTGAACTTGAAGGTCGGCGTAGCATCGCCGCCATCCGGCCTCGTGCCGGAACCGTGCGACACCTTGTCCTCCGGCCTTGTGCCGGTTTGAAGAGCCTGCGATCCAAGTGATCCGGGCTCTTTTTTTTGTACGCCAGCGCAGTGGGGTCAGCGCCCTTCTGCCGGGCCGCAGAAGAGATCCGACCCCGGGCTGTGCGGGAAACCGTGACCGTGCGGCTTGCCGCTGTCACCTCGCAGGCCGCAAGATGCGGACCGGTCCGGGGAGTCCGAATGCATGAGCGTGGCAAGGGCAGTGCAAACAAGGTCTGCGCGTTACGGGGGGCTGTTGGCCGTGCTGCTGCTGGCGGTGGCCGCCTGCCGCCAGTCCAGCCCAGATGCCGTCGCACCTGCCGCTGAGCCGGTCGCTGCGGTGCAGGCCATGGCCCAGCGCCTGGCCGAAGATGATCTGGTGGGCTACGCCAGGCTGGCCGTACCGCCCAGCCAGTACCAGCGGCTGCAGCAGGCCTGGGACGAAGGCCACAGCCAGTGGCCGCTGACCGAACTGCCGCTGGGTGACCAGTTGCTGCCGATGCTGTCGGCCCTGCGCGAACCCGATGCCGGCAGCCGCCTGCAGCGCAGCTTCGACCGCCAGCTGGCCGGCCAGGCCAGCGCGGTGCGCCAGGCCGCGCAGTCGATGGGCAACTTCGGGGTGCAGTACCTGCAGCACCAGAAGGGCTACACGCCCAGCCAGCAGGCGCACTACGTGCAACTGGTGCAGACCCTGGCCCTGTGGGCGCAGGGCGCTCCGATCAGCGACCGTGCGCGGGCGCGCAGCACCATCAGCGCGCTGGTCGGTGCCGCCGGCAAGGTCGGCTTCGGCGACGAAGAGGGCCTGCGTGCGGCCGGCATGGAAGGCAGCCTGCAGCAGCTGGCGCCGTTCATCCACACCCTGAAGGCCGTGCTGGCCAGCTACGGGCTGGGCGTGGACGAAGCGCTGCGCAGCCTGCAGGGTGAGCTGCTGTCGGTGCAGGGCGACAACGCCCTCGTCCGCATGACCTACGAACTGGCCGGCAGCACCCTGACCCTGCAGTTGCCGCTCAGTCGCCGCGAAGGCCACTGGTACCTGACCCGTACCCTGGCCGATACCGACGCCCTGCTGCGCCAGGCCGATGCCGCGCGCGCGGCCGCCGCACCGGCACCCACCGCGGCCCCGGACGCGGCCGGGGAAGCGGCAACACCGCCGCCTAAGCCATAATGGCGCCGATGTCGAAACAGAACCCGCTGCCGTTCCCCGGCGAAGAATCCCAGACGACGCCCGCCGATGCAGTGCCGGCGTCCCCCTCGACCGGCACCGGCCCCAACCCGGTACCGCCGCCTGCGGCTGCGCGTGCCGCGGGCCGCCGCCCGTTGTGGGCGCGGCTGCTGGGCCGGCTGGTGGAACCGTGGCTGTCGCTGAAGATCGAACCGGAAGACCCGGGCCAGTACAACGACGGCCGCCCGGTGGTCTACGTGCTGGAAGACTACGGCCTGTCCAACGCGCTGATCCTGGACAAGGCCTGCCGCCAGGCCGGTCTGCCCTCGCCGCTGGTGCCGCTGGCCGGTGACCCCACCGGCCGCAAGCGCGCCTATCTGGCGCTGTCGCGGCGCAGCTCCAGCAATTCGCTCATTCCCGAGCAGCGCGGCGCCAAGACCCATTCCGATTCGCTGGCCAAGGTGCTGCAGGCGCACCGCGTGCGCGACGATCTGGACGTGCACCTGGTGCCGGTCTCGATCTTCGTCGGCCGCGCGCCGGACAAGCAGAGCGGCTGGTTCGCGGTGCTGTTCTCGGAAAACTGGGCGCTGGTCGGCCGCTTCCGCCGCTTGCTGGGCCTGCTGCTGAACGGCCGCAGCACCATCGTGCGCTTCGCCCCGCCCATTTCGCTGCGTTCCACCGTGGACGAGGGCCTGGAGCCCGAGCGTACGGTGCGCAAGCTGCAGCGCGTGCTGCGTACCCACTTCCGCCGCATCCGTGAATCGGTGATCGGCCCGGATCTGTCCACCCGCCGCCTGCTGGTGGACCAGGTGCTGGCCGCCGAAACGGTGCGCGAAGCCATTGCCGCCCAGGCCAAACGCGACAACTCCAAGCCCGCCGAGGCCTGGAAGAAGGCGCATGCCTACGCCTGGGAAATCGCCGCGGACTATTCCAGCCCGGTGGTGCGTTCGGCCAGCTTCATGCTCAGCCACGTGTGGAACCGCATCTATGCGGGCGTGCTGGTGCACCACTTGGACAAGTTCAAGGCCGCCGCGCCGGGCCACGAAGTGGTGTACGTGCCCAGCCACCGCAGCCACATGGACTACCTGCTGCTGTCCTACCTGCTGTACGACCGTGGCATCGTGCCGCCGCACATCGTGGCCGGCATCAACCTGAACCTGCCGGTGGTCGGCACCCTGCTGCGCAAGGGCGGTGCGTTCTTCATCCGCCGTTCGATCCGCGGCAACGCGCTGTATTCGGCGGTGCTGAGTGAATACGTGGCGCAGCTGGTCGCCGGCGGCTATTCCATCGAGTACTTCGTCGAAGGTGGCCGTTCGCGTACCGGCCGCCTGCTGCAGCCCAAGGGCGGCATGATCTCGATGACCCTGCGCGCCTTCCTGCGCCAGCCGCGCAAGCCGGTGCTGTTCCAGCCGGTCTACATCGGCTATGAAAAGCTGATGGAAGGCGGCAGCTACCTGGATGAACTGTCCGGGCGGCCGAAGGAAAAGGAGTCGATCTGGCAGCTGCTGTGGGGCATCCCCAAGGTGCTGAAGCAGAACTACGGCCAGGTGGTGGTGAACTTCGGCGAACCGATCGCGCTGAACGACGTGCTGGCTGAAAAGGCGCCGGAGTGGAACGGCGAGGCCGTCTCGGAAGACGAGAAGCCGAGCTGGCTGTCCAGCACCGTCGATACCCTGGCCGAGCGCATCCAGGTGCGCATCAACGGCGCCGCCGACGTCAACCCGATCAACCTGCTGGCGCTGGCGCTGCTGTCCACGCCCAAGCACGCGATGGGCGAGGCCGACCTGATCGCGCAGATCGAGCTGTGCAAGACCCTGCTGGTCGAGATGCCGTATTCGGACCGCGTGACGGTGACCCCGCACTCGCCGGAGCGCATCATCGCCCACGCCGAGGAAATCAACGTCCTGACCCGCATCAAGCACCCGCTGGGTGACGTGCTCAGTGTCAGCGGCGACACCGCGGTGCTGCTCAGCTACTTCCGCAACAACGTGCTGCACCTGTTCACCGCGTCCTCGTGGGTGGCCTGCTGCTTCCAGAACAACCGCCGCATGAGCCGCACCGGCCTGGTGCAGCTGGGCCGCACGGTGTACCCGTTCCTGCAGGCCGAGCTGTTCCTGCCGTGGAGCGAAGATGAATTCGCCCAGCGCATCGAGCAGACCATCGACGTGTTCGTGCGCGAAGGCCTGCTGCAGAACATCAACGACGATGACGGCGGCATCCTGGCGCGCAACACCGGACAGACCGACGAAGTCTTCCGCCTGCGCGCGATCGGCCATTCCCTGCAGCAGGCGTTCGAGCGCTACTACATCACCATTTCGGTGCTGGTGAAGAACGGCCCGGGCGTGCTCGGTACTGCGGAACTGGAAAGCCTGTGCCAGCAGGCGGCGCAGCGCCTGAGCCTGCTGTACGCCCCGGCCGCGCCCGAGTTCTTCGACAAGACCCTGTTCCGCGGCTTCATCCAGAAGCTGCGCGAGCTGCGCCTGGTCTGGCCGGATGAGAACAGCAAGCTGGTGTTCGACCAGCGGCTGGATGCCTGGGCCAAGGACGCCAAGTTCATCCTGGGCCGCGAGCTGCGCCACACCATTGAACGGGTCAGCCCGGAAGCGGCGCGCCCGGACGAGCCGACCCCGCAAGCCTGACGGCAGCGCCGGGCCACGCCCGGCGGCGATGGGTTGGTGCGGACCTTGGTCCGCACACCTTCCACCCGTGCCAACCAAGGTTGGCACCTACCAGGGCCGGCGGGAATGGGTAGGTGCGGACCTTGGTCCGCACATCTTCCGCCCGTGCCAACCAAGGTTGGCACCTACCAGGGCCGGCGGGAATGGGTAGGTGCGGACCTTGGTCCGCACACTTCCGCCCGTGCCAACCAAGGTTGGCACCTACCAGGAGCGGCGGGAACCCGAACGGGCCGTTACGCCGGTTCGTCGGGAATCTGCAGGCTTTCCAGCTTGGCGATGCAGTCCTTCAACTGCAGCTTGCGCCGCTTCAGGCGCTTGGATTCCAGTTCGTCCTCGCCATTGGCCGCCATGCGGGTGATCTGTTCATCCAGCACGCGGTGCTCGGCGCGAAGGGCGACCAGGCGTTCGACGATCTCGGCGGGGCTGTAGGTGTCCACAGTCTGCGAGCATACACAGCGACGATGACGACCGGGAGAGGGGAATTCCGACCCCCGGTCGGGGCGGCCGCAAGCCGTTAGAATGGAGCGCATGAGTGCTGTGATCTCCCTTCCCGACCCGGTGCCGCGCGCGGTGCGCGATGCGCGCGCGGGCGCGGGCGGGCATGACGCACTGGAACGGCGCCTGCGCCGCCAGGTCGGCCAGGCCATCGCCGATTTCGGCATGATCGGCGCCGGCGACAAGGTCATGGTCTGCCTGTCCGGCGGCAAGGACAGCTACACCCTGCTGCACCTGCTGCTGCAGCTGCAGAAGAAGGCACCGGTGCCGTTCGAACTGGTGGCGGTGAACCTGGACCAGAAGCAGCCGGACTTCCCCGAACACGTGCTGCCGCAGTACCTGGCCAGCCTGGGGGTGGCGTACCAGATCATCGAACAGGACACCTATTCGGTGGTCAGCCGGGTCATTCCCGAAGGCCGCACGATGTGTTCGCTGTGTTCGCGCCTGCGCCGCGGCGCGCTGTACGCCCATGCCGAACGGCACGGCTTCACCCGCATCGCGCTGGGCCACCACCGCGACGACATGGTAGCCACCTTCTTCATGAATCTGTTCCACCACGCCAAGCTGTCCGGCATGCCGCCGAAACTGCGCAGCGACGATGGCCGCCACGTGGTGATCCGCCCGCTGGCCTACGTGCGCGAGCACGACATTGCCGCCTACGCACAGGCACGCCAGTTCCCGATCATTCCCTGCAACCTGTGTGGCAGCCAGGAAAACCTGCAGCGCCGCCAGGTGGGCCTGATGCTGAAGCAGTGGGACATCGACCACCCCGGCCGCGTCGACCAGATCGCGCGGGCCATGGGCCAGGTGCATCCCTCGCAGCTGGCCGACCCCGCATTGTTTGATTTCATGGCGTTGGACCGTGGCAGTGCACCGCCACCGCCCGATGACCACGCACCCGCACAGATATCCGCTGCCTGAGCGGAATCGTCCTTTTTCCTCTTGCCTTCCGGAATTCCATGTTCTTTCGCAACCTGACGTTCTTCCGTTTCCCGACCGCCACTGATTTTTCCGAAGTCGATACCCTGTTGCCGCACGCCCTGCTCAAGCCGGTGGGCGCGCTGGAAATGAACTCGCGTGGCTTCATCTCGCCGTTTGGCCGCGAGGAGAAGGAACAGCTGTCGCACCGCATCGCCGACCACCTGTGGCTGACCGTGGGTGGCGAAGACAAGATCCTGCCGGCGGCGGTGGTGAACGATCTGCTGGAGCGCAAGCTGGAAGAGATCGAAGAGAAGGAAGGCCGCCGCCCGGGTGGTCGCGAGCGCAAGCGCATGAAGGACGACCTGCTGCACGAACTGCTGCCGCGCGCCTTCGTGAAGTCCTCGCGCAATGACGCGTTCATCGATCTGCAGCACGGCTACGTGGTCGTGGATACGTCCAGCCGCAAGACCGGCGAATACTTCATGTCCGACATCCGCGGCCTGCTGGGCAGCTTCCCGGCCATGCCGCTGAACGCCGAAGTGGCGCCGCGCTCGATCCTGACCGGCTGGATTGCCGGCGAGCCGCTGCCCACCGGCCTGAGCCTGGGCGAAGAATGCGAGATGAAGGACCCGGTGGAAGGCGGCGCGGTGGTGAAGTGCCAGCACCAGGAACTGCGTTGCGACGAGATCGACAAGCACCTGGATGCCGGCAAGCAGGTCACCAAGCTGGCGCTGATCTTCGAAGACAACCTGTCCTTCGTGATCGGCGACGATCTGATCGTGCGCAAGCTGAAGTTCCTCGACGGCGCCCTGGACCAGCTGGAGCACGCCGACGAAGACGGCCGCCGCGCCGAGTTCGACGCCCGCTTCGCCCTGCAGAGCGCCGAGATCCGCCGCCTGTTCCTGCTGCTGGAAGAGGCCTTCAAGCTCAGCAAGGCTGACTGAACAGGCACCCCGTCGGCCGCCGGTCATCCGGCGGCCGCGCACGGCGCTATGCTGGGCACATGAGCCGCCTGCTGCGCCGCCTGATCGGCACGACCCCGCCCGCCACCGTGCAGCGCGATACCGTGCGCCTGCGCCTGGAAGATGCCGAGATCGAGGTGCTGCGCGTGCGCGACCCGCGCGCCCGCCGCATCAAGCTGAGCGTGGACGAGCGTGGCGCGCGCCTGACCCTGCCGCCGCGCGCCAGCCTGGTGATGGGCGAGCGCTTCCTGGAACAGCACCGCGACTGGCTGGCGCTGCAACTGCGCGTCTACCAGGACAACGGCCTGCCGGCGCCGCTGCAGCCGGGTGAGCCCGGCGAGCTGCCGCTGCGCGGCGAGCTGCTGCCGGTGCGCTGGCAGGAAGGCCGCTACGCCCGGCTTGAGATCGACGAACACGGCGCCTGCGTGCAGTGGCCGACCCGTGCCGGCGATGCCACGCTGCGGCGCCTGCTGCGCGAGTTCTACGAGGCACAGACCCGCGCCGATGTCGGCCGCTGGCTGCCGAAGTACCTGCCGGGCCTGCCGCGCGCGCCCAGCCGCGTGCGGCTGAAGGTGATGTCCTCGCAATGGGGCTCGCTGGCCCCCGATGGCAGCATGGCGCTGGACCTGGCGCTGGTGCTGGGCCGCCCGGCGGCGTTCGAGTACGTGCTGGTGCACGAGCTCTGCCACCTGATCCAGGCCAACCACTCGCCGGCGTTCTGGCAGGAAGTGGAACAGCGCTTCCCGGCCTGGCGCGAGCAGCGCGACTACTTCCAGCTGGAAGGCCGCCGGTTGAAGGCCATGCTGCGCCAGCTGCTGTAGCGTCGAGCTTGCTCGACGGCGCTTGGGTCCAACACCGCGCTGTTGCTGTTGTAGCGTCGAGCTTGCTCGACGGCTCTTGGGTCCAACACCGCGATGTTGCTGTTGTAGCGTCGAGCTTGCTCGACGGCTCTTGGTTCGAACGCCGCGCCCAGTCGAGCAAGCTCGATTCTACTTGCGCCTTGCGGCTGCGGTCGCCCAACGGGCGGCCACCTGCGGTGCGGTGATGCACACCGCCTGGTCGGTCACGGTGGTGACGGCGCGTTCCAGCAGCTGGATGTCGGCTTCGTGCTGGCGTGCCACGTGCGGGTCCTCGAAGAAGATCGCGCGCTGGCACAGGCCCTCCAGCACACGGTCGGCAATCTGCGCATCCCCGCCCATCGGCCCGCTCTGGTAGCGGGTCACCCAGGGCGTATCCGACGACCAGCCGCGGCTCCACGCCAGCTCGTTCAAGCGCTGGCCGGTGGTGCCGGTGGCCACGCGTTCGCCGAACCGTGCCAGCACATCGAAGTGCGCATCGGCGAAGGCGAGCATGGCCGGCTTCATTGCATCGTGGGCAATCAGCGCCAGCGTCTGCTGGCCGAAGGCATGCAGGTCATCGGCGCCCGGGTCGGCGGCCAGACCGGCATGCACGCGTTCCACTTCCACCCAGTCGCGCGCCGTGGCCACCGTGGAAATGAAGGGCTTGCCGTGGATCACGCACTGCCGCTTCAAGGCGGTGGCTTCGGGAAACACCGAGGACGGATCGACCGGATCGATCAGGTAGATGGCGCCATCCAGCACGCGATCGCCGCCCATGCCGACCACTTCCGCCACCAGCTTCATCAGTCCGCCCTGGCGACCGTACGGATAGCGGCGCAGGCCTTCGTAACCGGCCAGGAAGCCATGCCGCTCGATCGCATCGTGGGTGCGGCCCACCGCATGCAGCGACACGCCCAGCTGGCGCAGGCCCGCTTCGCTGGCGCGCAACCAGCGGAACAGCGCCGCACGGGGATCATGGTGGTGCAGACGGTTGGCGGCCAGGCCGATGCGCATCGTGGGTTCCAGCAGATGGTAGAAGCGGCAGTGTATGTCGTGATCGGCGCGCTAGAGCGGCTTTTGCAAGTTTCCTCATTGTCGTGCCGATCCCAGTCGCTAGCGTGACGGCAGGGCACCGAGCGGTTTCGCTGCCTGCTTGCCCGCGCCAGAGAGGATGCCAACGTGATCGTTGCCGGCCGTGCGGCCCGGGCCCTGCTGGCCATGCTGGCCGCGATGCCCGCCGCCTACGCCAAGGACGCGTGCCAGGGGCCGTGGTCAGTGGCCTATCCGGCCGATCGTCCGCCCCTGTCGATGGTGCATGAAGGCCAGCCCGCCGGCGTGCTGGCCACGTATCTGCAGGCCCTGCAGCAGCACGATCCCAGCATGCAGGCCAGGCCGGTGCCGGCCGCCGCGCTGTCCGCGGGCCAGCTGCCCGCCGGTACCCAGGCCATCCTGGGCTGGCCGCGTGCACAGGTGCCGGCGGGATGGGTCAGCAGCCACAGCTACCTGCAGGTGCCGCAGGTGATCGTGCGCCTGCGTGGCGCGCGTCCGGTCCTGGGGCTGGGCGACCTGCAGGGCGCTACGGTCGCCAGCCCCGAACGGCAACCGCTGGCCCGGCACCTGCGCGAACAAGCCCCGTATGCCCTGCTGCTGCCCCCCGCGCCGGTGGACAAGGCCTTCGATCTGCTGGTGGAAGGGCGCGTGGATGCGGTGGTGGTGAACCTGGCCGAAGCCAGCGCTGCACTGCAGTTCTACGGCGATGTGCTGCGGGTGGCTGCACCGGCCGGCTTCAGCGATGCGCTGGTCATGGCCACCGTGCCCGAATGCGCAGCGCGGCTGGCCCGCCATGCACCGCTGCTGCAGGAACCGTCGCCTGCCGCGCAGGCCGAGGCGCTGGCGCGCTGGACGCCGTTGCAGGCGCAAGCGCGGCCGCCGCCGCAGCGTGCGCTGCGCTGGCTGGTACCGACGCTGCTGGCCGCCATGGCCTTGGCGCTGGTGCATGCCTACGGGTTCTGGCGCCTGCACCGCGAAGGGCTGCAACGGCAGCGGCTGGAACAGCGCCTGCTGGATGTCACCGCCAGCCTGCCTGCGGTGGTGTTCCGCGCCCGTCGCAGCAGCAGCGGTTTCTACAGCGTGCCGCATATTGCCGGCGATGTGCACGCCTTGTTCGGGGTCAGCGTGGATACCGCGCGCATCGATCATGCGCAGCTGATGGCCGCCGTGCATCCGGACGATCGTGCGCGGGTGCTGGCACATGTCGATGCCGCCGCCCTGGTGCGTGGCCCGATCGATGTCAGCTTCCGCAGCCGCGGCCGGCGTGGCTGGCGTTGGGTGCGCTCGCGTGCGCAGCCGATGGCCGTGCGTGGCGAGCAGACCGGCGACATGGAATGGACCGGCTACTGGATGGACGTGACCGACGCCCACGACCGTGCACTTGCCTTGGAGGACGCACGCCAGGAGGCCGAGCAGGGCGCGCTGGCCAAGACCCATTTCCTGGCCACGATGAGCCACCAGATCCGCACGCCGATGAGCACCTTGCTGGGTCTGCTGGAACAACTGGGCAGCACCGCGCTCGATGGCCGCCAGCAGCAGGCACTGTGCAGCCTGGACGAGGCCGCAACGATGCTGCGGCAGATCCTGGACGACGTGCTGGACAGCCAGCGCCTGCAGCCGCAAGCGGCGGCGCTGGCGCCCCAGCCCACCGACCTGCGCGCCCTGCTGCTGGGCGTGCAGCGGCTGTTGGCGCCGCTGGCGGCAAGCAAGGGCCTGTACCTGCGCTGCGAAGTGGATCCTGCCCTGCAGGCCGGTTGCTGGGTGGATGCGCTGCGCCTGCGCCAGATCCTGATGAACCTTGTCGGCAACGCGCTGAAGTTCACCCTGGACGGTGGCGTGGAACTGCGCGTGCAGGTGCTGCCGCAGACATCGCCGCAGCAGGGCGATGGCCAGCAGGTGCGGCTGCAGGTGGCCGACACCGGGGTCGGCATCAGCCCCGCCCGGCAGCGGGCGGTGTTCAGTGCCTATACCCAGGCCGAAGCGTCCACCACGCGCCGGTTCGGCGGCAGCGGTCTGGGCCTGGCGATCTGCCACGAGCTGGCCGCCACCATGGGCGGCCAGCTGCAGCTGCGCAGCCGCGTGGGGCAGGGCAGCACGCTGTGGCTGGACCTGTGGCTGCCGGCCTGCGTGCCGCCCGCCGCACTGCCGGTACCGGCGCGGCCGGGGCCGTCGCAGCGGCTGCCCAGCGTCGATGTGCTGGTGGCCGAGGACCATCCCACCAACCGCCAGCTGCTGGTGAACCGCCTGCGTGGCCACGGGTTGCGGGTGCAGGCCGTGGCCGATGGTGCGCAGGCCTGGAAGGCCTGGCAGGCGCAAACCTTCGCGCTGGTCGTCACCGACTGCCAGATGCCGGGCATGGATGGTTTCGCGCTGGCCCGCGCGATCCGTGCCGACCCCCGCCCGGGTGCGGCGCGGGTGCCGATCATCGCGCTCAGTGCCAGCGTGCTGGCCAGTACCCGCCAGGCCTGTGTCGACGCAGGCATGGACCGCTTCCTGGCCAAGCCGGTGGCGGCGCACGACCTGCACGCGGCCGTGGCCGACCTGCTGGCCACGCCGCTTCAGCCGGGCACGACGGTCTCAGCTGGCCAGTAGCCGCACGATGCTGGCGGCCGCATCGCGCCCTTCGGCCACGGCGGTCACCACCAGGTCGGCACCGCGCACCGCGTCGCCACCGGCGAACAGGCGCGGGTGCGCGGTCTGGTACGGCAGGCGCTGCTTACCACCGGCCACGATGCGGCCGTTGCCCTGGCTTTCCACCCCGTGTTCGGCCAGCCACGGCGGCAGGGTGGGCGAGAAGCCGAAGGCGATGATCACCACGTCGGCCTCCAGCAGCGATTCGCTGCCGTCGATCGGCACCGCGTTCTGGCGGCCATTGGCATCGGGTTCGCCCAGGCGGGTCTCGACCACGGTCACGCCGATCACTTCATCGTCGGCGCCGGCTTCGATCGACAGCGGCTGGCGGTTGAACAGGAAGCGCACGCCTTCTTCGCGCGCATTGGCCACTTCGCGCGCGCTGCCCGGCATGTTCGCCTCGTCACGCCGGTAGGCGCAGGTGACCTTGGCCGCGCCCAGGCGCACGGCACTGCGCACGCAGTCCATGCCGGTATCGCCGCCGCCCAGCACGACCACGCGCTTGCCGTTCAGATCGGGCAGGGCAATGGTGTCTTCCCAGCCGGCAATCGGCCGGCCCTTGGGGTCATCGCCGCTGACAATGCGGCTGTTCTGCACCAGGAACGGCAGCGCCGGCAGCACGCCCTTCAGGTCCTGGCCGACCAGGCCGCCGTCGGTGTAGCGGTACGCACCGGTGCCGACGAACACCGCGTCATGGCTGTCCAGCAGCTGCTGCACGCTGATATCGCGGCCGATCTCCACGCCCAGCCGGAACTGCACGCCCATGCCCTCCAGCACTTCGCGACGGCGGTGGATCACATCCTTGTCCAGCTTGAAGCTGGGAATACCGAACTGCAGCAGGCCACCAATCTGCTCGTAGCGGTCATAGACCACCGCGGCAATGCCGGCGCGGGCCAGGCGGTCGGCGCAGGCCAGGCCGGCCGGGCCGGCGCCGATCACCGCCACGCTGTGGCCGGTGGGCTGCACCGCTTCCAGATCGGGGCGCCAGCCGGTGGCCAGCGCGGTATCGACGATGTACTTCTCGACTGCGCCAATGGTGACCGCGCCGAATTCCTCCAGCGTGCAGCTGCCTTCGCACAGGCGGTCCTGCGGGCACACCCGGCCACACACTTCCGGCAGCGGGTTGGTGCTATGGCACAGCGTGGCCGCTTCGTGGATGCGGTTTTCCTGCACCAGCTGCAGCCACTGCGGAATGGCGTTGTGCACCGGGCACTTCCAGCTGCAGTAGGGATTGCCACAGTCCAGGCAGCGGCCGGCCTGGTACTGGGCGTCTTCCTTGCCGAATTTTCCGTACAGCTCACCCCAGTCGCCGGAGGTGCGCAGTTCCACGGGAATGCGCTGCGGCATGGTGCGGGGCAGGTCGAGGAACTGGAAAGCGTGCTTGCGGCTCATGATCGTCTCGGCAGTGCAGTGCGCGCGCTCAGGCGGCGCGGCGCAGGGTTTCGGTCAGCGACTCGATGCTGGCGGCCTTGGGTTTGACCAGCCAGAACTTGCCGATGTAATCGCGGAACTCGTCCAGGATCTGCTGCGCCCAGATGCTGCCGGTCAGCTCACGGTGGCGGCCGATCAGGCGGTGCAGGTGCTGGCGGTAGTTCTCGAAGCCCTCGGCGGACACGCGGTGGATGTCGATCAGCTCGTGGTTGTAGCGGTCGACGAAATCGCGGTCCACGTCCAGCACGTAGGCCAGGCCACCGGTGAAGCCGGCGCCGAAGTTCAGGCCGACCTTGCCCAGCACCA
Source organism: Stenotrophomonas sp. B1-1 (assembly GCF_010894375.1). Classification (NCBI taxonomy): domain Bacteria; kingdom Pseudomonadati; phylum Pseudomonadota; class Gammaproteobacteria; order Lysobacterales; family Lysobacteraceae; genus Stenotrophomonas; species Stenotrophomonas sp. B1-1. The sequence continues at coordinate 137,852 of NZ_JAAIUZ010000023.1, forward strand.
GCACCACGCCGTCGGTCATGTATTCGCAGCAGTGATCACCGGCCCCTTCCACCACCGCCAGCGCGCCGGAATTGCGCACGGCGAAGCGCTCGCCCGCGCGGCCAGCGGCAAACAGCTCGCCGCCGGTGGCGCCGTACAGGCAGGTGTTGCCGATGATGGCGGTGCTGCGTGCCTCGAAGCGCGCGCCGCGCGGCGGGCGCACCACCAGGCGGCCGCCGGCCATGCCCTTGCCCACGTAGTCGTTGGCTTCGCCTTCCACTTCCAGATGCAGGCCGCCAACGTTGAACGCACCGAAGCTCTGCCCGGCACTGCCGCGGAAGCGCAGTTCCAGCGGCGATTCGGCCATGCCCTGGTTGCCGTGCACGCGTGCCACCGTGCCGGCCAGGCGGGTGCCGATGCTGCGGTCGGTGTTGTGGATCAGGAAGCGGTGTTCGCCGCCGCGCTTCTCTTCGATGGCCTGGGCCAGCAGGCCGTCCATCTGCGTGGCCAGGCTGTCCGGCGATTCGTACAGGCGCTGGGCGGCGCAATGGCTGCCCTCGTAGCGGGCATCGGACAGCAGGCGCGACAGGTCCACGCGCACGCCCTCGCGCGGTGCCGCGTCGATCTGCCGCAGCAGGTCGGTGCGGCCGACGATCTCTTCCAGCGAACGCGCGCCCAGGTAGGACAGCCAGCCACGCACTTCCTCGGCCAGCAGGCGGAAGAAGTTCTCCACGCGCTCGGGCTGGCCGGTGAAGTGGTTCTCGCGCAGGCGATCATCCTGGGTGGCCACGCCGGTGGCGCAGTTGTTGAGGTGGCAGATGCGCAGGTACTTGCAGCCCAGCACGATCATCGGCGCGGTGCCGAAGCCGAAGCTGTCCGCACCCAGCAGTGCGGCCTTCACCACGTCCAGGCCGGTCTTCAGGCCACCGTCGGTCTGCAGCAGGGTGCGCCCGCGCAGGTCGTTGGCCAGCAGCGCCTGGTGCGCTTCGGCCACGCCCAGTTCCCACGGCACGCCGGCATAGCGGATCGAGCTGACCGGCGAGGCACCGGTGCCGCCGTCATGGCCGGAAATGGTGATCAGGTCGGCGCCGGCCTTGACCACGCCGGCGGCAATCGTGCCCACGCCGGCGTGGCTGACCAGTTTCACCGACACCAGCGCGGTGGGGTTCACCTGCTTCAGGTCGTAGATCAGCTGGGCCAGGTCTTCGATGGAATAGATGTCGTGGTGCGGCGGCGGCGAGATCAGGCCGATGCCCGGCTTGGCGTAGCGCAGCCGCGCGATCAGTTCATTGACCTTGTGCCCGGGCAACTGGCCGCCTTCGCCGGGCTTGGCGCCCTGAGCGACCTTGATCTGCAGCACCTCGGCATTGACCAGGTATTCGGCGGTGACGCCGAAGCGGCCCGAGGCCACCTGCTTGATCTTGCTGCGACGTTGCGTGCCGTAGCGCGCGGGATCTTCGCCACCTTCGCCGGAATTGCTGCGGCCGCCGAGGCGGTTCATGGCGATGGCCAGCGCTTCGTGTGCCTCGGGCGAGAGCGCACCCAGGCTGATGGCAGCGGTATCGAAGCGCGGGAACAGTTCGCTGGCCGCGGCCACTTCGTCCAGCGGCGTCGGCGCAGCGGCCGGTACCAGTTCCAGCAGGTCGCGCAGTGCCGACGGCGGCCGTGCGTGCACCGCATCGCAGTACTGCTGCCAGGCACGTGGATCACCGCTGCGCGCCGCGCGCTGCAGGGTGGTCACCACGTCCGGGTTGTACATGTGGTACTCGCCGCCGTGTACGTACTTCAGCAGGCCGCCTACATCCACGCCCTGCTGTGCATCCCAGGCCTGCGCGCACAGCTCGCGGGCGTCGGCGTCCAGGCGCGCGAAGCCGGCACCGCCAATGCGCGAAGCGGTATCGGGGAAGCACAACTCGACCACCTCCGGTTCCAGGCCGATGATCTCGAACAACTGCGCGCCGCGGTAACTGGCCACGGTACAGATGCCCATCTTCGAAATGATCTTCGACAGGCCCTTGTAGACGCCCTTGCGGTAGCGGCGGCCGATCTGCGACTGCTCGCCGCCCTTGCTGAGCTTGAGGATGCCGCGCCGGCCCAGGTCGAACAGGGTCTGGTAGGCCAGGTACGGGTACACCGCGGTGGCGCCGAAGCCGAGCAGGCAGGCCATGTGGTGCGGGTCGCGCGCGGTGCCGGTTTCGACGATCAGGTTGACGTCGCAGCGCAGGCCCAGGCGCGAGAGGTGGTGGTGGATGGCACTGGTGGCCAGCAGCGCATGCACCATCGGCCGCCCGGCCACCGGGTAACGGTCGGACAGCAGCAGCATCACCATGCCCTCGCGGGCGGCCTGTTCGGCCTCGCTGCAGATGCGTTCGATGCCGGCGCGCAGGCCCTCGTCTTCGCTGTAGGACAGATCCAGCAGACGGTTGGCCTGCACGTACTGGTCCATCTTCAGCAGCTGGCGCAGCTTGCGCTGGCTCAGCACCGGCGAATTCAGGATGACGTGGTTCACCGTCTCCGGGCCGGCGTGGAAGATGTTGGTCTCCTTGCCGAGCTGGGTGGACAGGGACATCGCGCAGTCTTCGCGCAGCGGATCGATCGGCGGGTTGGTGACCTGCGCGAACGCTTGGCGGAAGTAGTCGTAGAGCGGACGGCTGCGCTGGCTCAGCACCGCCATCGGCGTGTCATCGCCCATCGAGCCGGTGGCTTCCTGCTCGGTTTCGGCCAGCGGCCGCAGCACCTGCTCCACTTCTTCGCTGCTGAGCTGGTACAGCTTGTGGTAGCTGCGCAGGGTGCCTTCGTCGAAGGGTTCTTCCACCAGCGACGGGTCGATCAACTCGGTCTGCAGGTAGGTCACGCCCTGCTGCAGCCACTGCTTGTACGGCGCGCGGCCGCGGTTGATACGGTCGATGGCCTCCGAATCGAGCAGGTCGCCGCGCTTGAGGTCGATGGCGATCATCTCGCCCGGCCCCAGCTTGCCCTTGCGTACCACCCGTTCGGTGGGCACTTCCCACACACCGGCTTCGGAAGCGACCAGAAAGTGGCGGTCGGCGGTCAGCATCCAGCGCGCCGGGCGCAGGCCGTTGCGGTCCAGGGTACAGACCGCGTAGCGGCTGTCGCAGGCCACGATGCCGGCCGGGCCGTCCCAGGGTTCGCTGTTCAAACCGTAGAACTCGTAGAACGCGGCCAGGTCCGGGTCCTTGAATTCCAGCGACTGGGTGGCCGGCGGCACCAGGATGCGCAGCGCCTGGATCAGCTCCATGCCACCGGACACCATCAGTTCCAGCATGTTGTCCAGGCTCTGCGAATCCGAGCCGTGCATGGAAATGACCGGATCGAACTCGGCGATATCGAAGCGCGGGGTCTTCCACACCTTGCTGCGCGCCTGCGCCCAGCGCCGGTTGCCTTCGATGGTGTTGATCTCGCCGTTGTGGGCGAGCATGCGGAACGGGTGCGCCAGCGGCCAGCGCGGCAGCGTGTTGGTCGAGAAGCGCTGGTGGAACACGATCGCGCTGGAGGCCAGTTCGCGCCGCTGCAGATCGGTGTAGAAGCGGCTGAGCTTGTCCGGCAGCACCATGCCCTTGTAGCTGATCGCGTTCGGGGTGAGCGTGGTGACGTAGAAATCGGCGTGCTCGCGCAGCTGCTGTTCGCTGCGGCGGCGGGCAAGGAACAGGGCCAGCGCGAAGCCGGCATCGTCCTGGCCGACACCGGCATCGACGAACACCTGTTCGATGCGCGGCAGGGTGTCGCGCGCCAGTTGGCCGCACACGCTGTCGTCGGTCGGCACCAGGCGCCAGCCGGCCACCTTGCAGCCCACCGCTTCGATCTGCTGCTGCAGCTGCGCGCGGCAGGCCTGGGCGGCCGCTTCATCGTGCGGCAGGAACACCAGGCCAGCAGTGAAGCGTGCGCCGATGGCGATGCCGGCCTCGCTGGCCAGCAGTTTCAGGAAGGCATCGGGGCGCCGCAACAGCAGGCCGCAGCCGTCGCCGGTCAGGCCGTCAGCGGCGACGCCGCCGCGGTGGGTCATGCGCGAGAGCGCGGCAATGGCGGTGTCGACCAGCAGACGCGAAGGCTGGTCGTCGAGCTGGGCGACCATGCCGAATCCACAGGCATCGCGCTCGGAGCGCGGGTCGTAAAGCCCTTGGCGGTTGCGGGGGGCCATCTCTACCTCGATGCGAAATGAAATGAGCGGGGACACTCGTGCCCGCTCATTCCCTGGAGCGCATCGTGAGGCCACCGGATGCCTCGACTAGATCACAGTTGCTGCAACGCCGCAACACACGGTTGCGCGTGCAACCAAAGCGCTGGCAAGTGCCTGCCAGCGCAGGGGTTTTTCAGCCGCAGCGAACGCCGCTCACCACGTCCTTGGCGTCCACTTCCACATTCAGGCGATCACCCAGGAATTCCATGGTGGCCACGTCGTTGGGCTTGAGCACGCGCACCTGGCTGGCGCCGGCATCTTCCTGGGCCTGCTTGCCTACCGCATCGGTGTAGGCCTGGCCGACCAGGCTCTGCACCTGGCTGGCATCGCAGGTGCCGGCCGGCGGTGCTTCGGTGGCCTTGCCGGCTTCATCGGCCGGGGCCTTGGCCGCTTCGGCGGCCTGCTGGGCATGGGCGGTCGCCGCATCCTGCTCGTCCATCGACGGCGCCTGGCAGGCGGTCAAGGCCAGCACGGCCGGCAGCAGCAGGGCGGACAGGGATCGGGCGCGGATCGGGAACGACATCAAGGACTCCAGAAAGGGATGGAAGGGTATGCCCCGAGGATAGCCGCGAACCCACCCTCACGTGTTTGTCTTGCGTTATTGACGCGTCGGCTGCACGGCGCTGGCCATGCTGCCAGCCATGCCCAACGCCCCCACCCCCGAACGCCAGGCTGCACGCGCCGCCGGCCTGCGCTATGTCGATGACACCCAGCCGGGCATCAGCCGGCGCCGCGCCGGCAAGGGTTTCAGCTACCGCGATGCAGACGGCCACGCGCTGCGCGACGCCGCCACGCTGCAGCGCATCCGCGCGCTGGCCATTCCGCCGGCCTACACCGCGGTGTGGATCTGCGCCCATGCCAACGGCCACCTGCAGGCCACCGGCCGCGATGCGCGCGGCCGCAAGCAATACCGCTACCACACCGACTGGGCCGCCGTGCGCGACGCCGGCAAGTTCGACCGCGTCATCGCGTTCGGTGAAGCGCTGCCAGCCCTGCGCCGGCGCCTGGCGCGCGACCTGAAGCAGCCCGGCTTCCCGCGCGACAAGGTGCTGGCAGTGGTGGTGGCCCTGCTGGCCGATACCCTGGTGCGGGTGGGCAACGAAAGCTATGCGCAGGAAAACAAATCCTACGGGCTGACCACGCTGCGCAACCGCCACCTGGACCTGCTGCGCGGTGGCCGCGTGCGCATGCGCTTCCGGGGCAAATCGGGGCAGTTGCACGAGGTGGTGGTGGGCGACCGCCGCCTGGGCACGCTGGTGCGCGGCATCCAGCAGCTGCCCGGGCAGGCGCTGTTCCAGTACCGCGATGACGAAGGCGCGCTGCAGCCGGTGGATTCCGGCGCGGTGAACGACTACCTGCGAGAGATGATGGGTGAAGACTTCACCGCTAAGGATTTCCGCACCTGGGGCGGCACGCTGGCGGCGGTGCAGGCATTCGCCGCCACCGAACTGCCCGAACCGGCCAGCCAGCGGGCGCTGGCCAAGGCGCAGCGCGAGGTGGTGTGCCAGGTGGCGGCCCGGCTGGGCAACACGCCGGCCGTGTGCCGCAAGGCCTATATCGACCCGTGCGTGTTTGCCGGCTGGGAGCGCGGTGAGCTGGCCTCGCTGGCCGGCCTGCGCGGCCCGCGGCAGTGGGAACAGGCCACGCTGAAAGTGCTGCGCCGGGCACGGCGGTTGGCCCGGCGGGGAGGCTAAGGTCGCGGCGACTCGGGTCGACTACGGCTATTTCGGAATTGTCCGATTACGGTCTGTGCAGTAATTCAAGGATACGCCTGCAGGCGCTGGTTAGGCTGGGGCCCTGACGGATGACAAGGACGCGGACATGCCCGAGATGGATATCAGTAGTGCAGCCGACGAAGTAGTGCGGTTGCTGCGGGAGAACCAGGCACGCGCTGCCGCCGAACGGCTGGAGGCTCTGTGTGATGGCCAGGCTGCGGTTGTCCAGGAGGCACTGGACCGGTACGTCTCGGTTCGCGGCGCGGCTGAGCTGGGAGCGCTGCAGGCCGCTGGGGGTGTTGCCGCCGGGGATAGGGCCATCGTCAGCCCGATGCTGGATCGACTGCGTGAGGCGTCGCGGCCGCCGCGGATGCCAGATGCTGAGGAAACGAGGGATCTGAGCCAGACACAGCAATACGACGTGTACGGCAGCGTAGTAGCAGTACGGGGTAGTGCGGCTGCGCATGATGCCATGGGTACCCAAGACCGGGTCATCCTTGGCTTGCGTAAGGAGGACCGCACGACCACGGAGCTCGGTCGAGGTGACTACAACGACCGCATCGTCGTGCTCTGGAAGGATGCTGAGGGTGGCCGGTATGCCCGTGAATTCAACGAGGCTACCACCGAACCTACCGCCCAGTACGATGCCCACGCCGCGACCAGGCAGCCGAGTCCGGGGTTTGAAAACGTGATTCGGAAGAAGAAGACCGAAGGAGAAGACGTCAACGGCGATGGTGTCAGGGATCTTGGCCGGTTGACCGAGGGAACCACCGAGATGCGGGCGGCCACACACCCGCGCCGAGATCATCCAGCCGAGTTCGCCCTTCGCCCGAGCTCGGCAGCAGTCATTGCCGGCGCTCGTCGCGTCGAGCGTGACAGCAATGGCGACGGTTGGTTTGATGCACGCGATACCTACGGAATGCAGGACCTCAACTCGACCTTCAAGATCCATCGTGGAAGCTCGCGGAACACCGATTCAGCCGGTTGCCAGACAATCGGTGGTGGAAAATACGACGACTTCATCGAGGTCGTGCGCGGTACGCCTGGACAGAACAGCTGGCAGTACGTCTTGACCTCGGTCGCACCAGGACAGGTTCGCGAGCGCGGTGGTCAGGAAGTTTCCCCCGCAGCAACAGATGATCCGCGTCTGCCGTCACATCGTGACCATCCCCTACAGCAGCAGATCAGCCAAGGCTTGCGTGCAATGGGCGGTGCCTATGCAGAGCACGCAGACGAGTACAGCCTGGTGATGTTGCTTGAAGCGAAGGCTGCGGGTCTGAGCCGAGTAGACCAGGTGGTGGCAAGCAATCCGGTGCAGGGAGGCGCGGCTGGCGAGACGCTGTTCCTGGTTCAGGGGAGCCTCACCGATCCAGCTGCACAGCGCGTTGGAGTGAATGCGGCCAAGATTGCAGAGACCAACGCGGAGGCCAGTCTGCAGGAGCTTCAGCGGCAATCGCGGGAGCAGACGCCCCCGCACCAGACGCCTGCACAGCAACAGGAAGCACCTGTCATGGGAGGACGCTGAGCCATGCAACACCGTTACCTGACTACATCGGTTGTTCTGTTTTCGCTGTTGATCGGCAGCGCCTGTACCTCCAGCCGTGAAAGCCCTCTGGCACCTCGCCTGATCCCGCCCGCCGGGGAATCCTCGTCCGTTGCTGCAGTGCGCGACGAAGGGTTGCCGGGGTTGCCCGATGTGAGCGGCGCCCCCGACCTTCCAGGCAGAGTGGGCTCGCTGCCTCCCGACGCCACGCGAATACTGACGGGGTTGGGCTGCGTTCTGGACGGTAGTGCCAAGGTGCTGCTGACCGAGGTAATGGGCGAGGATGGACGCCGCGATGTGATGGTGTCCGACCATATCGGCACGCGCTACCGCTACTGGCTCCGATCATTCTCCGGCAGTGGCGACACTACCGGCTATCTGGTGCAGCTGAACGGATGCCCCGTCTCTACGGTCGGCATGCGGGCATACATTGCCCGCGGCGCCGCCGCGCCGCAGGACGTGACGGCGTCGGTTCTTGCGAACAGTGCGCTGCCCGACGCCGCCACCATGGCCGCCTACGCTGAGGCCGGTGTGAGCGATCTGTTCGCCCTCACCTGGAAGCTGGATAAGGTCCCGGTAGTGCGCTGGGTGGCCGAGCCCGACGTGGATCGACCCATCGCATTGGATGGCCGAACTTTCGACCGGGGCAACATGGTGCACGCGGGCTTTCTGGTATGGGAAAAGGATCGCTTCACCTTTCACAAATCCGTTCCGGCAGCCCTGTGGCCCTGCAAAAAATGGGAGGCACTTTCCTGCAGTGAGGATCCTTTCCTGAAAGGCTGGTAGCGGATGGACAAGGACGCGGACATGCAGACGATCAGGACCAGACAGCCGATGCAGCACGCCGCTTCGACCGGTAAGGGAAGCCGAAGCAAGCTTCACCGTGGCCTGACGTCGTCGGCGTTCCTGCTATCGCTGCTGGCTTGCAGCACGTCCGCCACGGACCTTGGAGTCGGGCTGCCTGGATTGCCCGCCGCAAGCGGCAGCTCGGGTTCCGGGGGGAGTTACGGCCCGTTGCCGGCACACGCCAAGCAGGTGCTGACAGGGCTCGGGTGCCGTCTGGACGACACGGCCAAGACGCGGGTGCTCTATGTAGACGGTGCGGGTGGGCGTCAGGACGTGATGGTGACCGACATCAGCGGATCGGCTTTCCACTACTGGCTCCGATCATTCTCTGGCAGTGGCGACAGCACCGGCTACCTGCTGCAGCTGAAAGGCTGTCCTGCCTCCACGGTCGGCATGCGCGCCTACATCGCCAAGGGCGACGCCGCGCCGCAGGACGTGACTGCAGCGGTTCTGGCACAGAGCGCACTTCCCGACGCCGCCGCGATGGCCACGTACGCCAAGGCAGGGGTGAGCGAGATGTTCGCCCTGATCGAGCAGCTGGGCACCGTTCCCGTGCTGCGCTGGATTGCCGAACCGGACCCTGATCGCCCCATTGAAGAAGACGCCCGCACGATTGACCGCGGCAATTTCGTGCATGGCGGCTTCCTGGTATGGGAAGGGGATCGCTTCACGTTCCACTGGACGATCCCGACTGCGATGTGGCCATGCCGCCGCTACCCGACCATTCCCTGCAGCCATGACCCCTTCGTGAAGAGGCCATAGAGGTACTCCGTAGCGTCGAGCTTGCTCGACGGCTGTTACCCGCAATAAATGGCGGTGATGTTGTTGGTGCGCCCGGTCTCGATGGTCAGGCGATCACCGCCTTCGCTTGCCGCGCCCGCCGCCGGATCGGCATTGCCACTGGCGGTGTTGCCGCTGTGCTCGCGGCTGCCACGGGTGACCTGCACGTTCAGGCTGTCGCTGTCCACGCGGGCGCGTTCGACGGTCATGTCAGAGGCAGCCAGCCCGACCGCGCCGCGCACCATGTCGGTGTGGCACTGGCCGGAGATCACGCCGTCGATGGGCTGGATCTGGGCGACCGGGCTGCTGCTGCAGGCGGCCAGGGCGAAGCAGACGGCGGCGGTGGCAATGGCGTGCTTCATGGGGACGTTCCTGATGAGTGTCGTTGATGGCAGGGTGCGATGACACGCGTGGTGGCGGAATGAAGCCGTGCACGCGATGGATACAACGCACTCACTGCGCCCAACAGCCCCGGTAGGGACACTGCACGAGCGGCGCCCGCCGCCCCCGGTAGCGCCGGCCTTTGGCTGGCGGCCCCTTTCCCTCCCGAGGAGACCCGCATGGCCACGACCAAGACATTGCCCGCCCGCCGCAAGGCATCGCCCAAAGTGCGCAAAGGCAGCACCGCGACGAAGCCGGTTGCCGACAGCGATCGCCCGCGCGTGGTGAAGACCGCCACCCGCAAGGCCGCCGCCAGCGATCCGCGTGCGGCCCGCGTGGCGTCGCGGCAGCGGCGGCTGCAGGACCAGGAGAAGGCCAAGGATGCGCGCGCCACCAAGAAGGCGGCGAAGAAGACGGCCACCCAGGCCGGCACGCGCAAGCAGCCGGAAACCATGCCGGCCCAGCATCTGCCCAAGCCCGGCCACGAACATGCGCTGGAGCTGGCGCCGCGCTTCCTCGCCCCCGACTACGTGGGCAGCGGCAAGCTGCAGGGCATGCGCGCGATCATCACCGGTGGTGACTCCGGCATCGGTCGCGCGGTGGCGGTGCTGTTTGCCCGCGAGGGCGCCGATGTGGCGGTGCTGCATCTGGACGAGGCCGAGGATGCGGACATCACCCGCCAGCATGTGGAACGCGAAGGCGGTCGCTGCGTGGTGATCGCCGGCGACGTGCGCGACCCGCGCTTCTGCAACAAGGCGGTGAAGCAGGTGGCCAAGGTCTTCGGCGGCATCGACATCCTGGTCAACAATGCCGCGTTCCAACTGCATTGCCAGCGTCTGGAAGACCTGGAAGACGCCCACCTGCAGGAAACCCTGCAGACCAACATCGGCGGTTACATCCAGATGGCGCGCGCGGTGCTGCCGCACCTGGGCGAAGGCGCCAGCATCATCAACACCGGCTCGGAAACGGGCATCTTCGGCAGCAAGGCCTTGATCGACTATTCGGCCACCAAGGGCGCGATCCATGCCTTCACCAAGGCGCTGGCCAGCCAACTGCTGCCGCGCGGCATCCGGGTGAACTGCGTGGCGCCGGGGCCGGTGTGGACACCGCTGAACCCGGCCGACAAGCAGGCGCAGGACGTGGCTGAATTCGGCAAGGACAGCGACATGGGCCGGCCCGCACAGCCGGAAGAACTGTCGCCGGCCTATGTGTTCCTGGCCTCGCCCGCGTGCGCCAGCTACATCAGTGGCGCGATCCTGCCGGTGATAGGCGGGCCGCGCGGCTAGCGAAGACCAACGTTGAGGCATGGGGTCAGATCCCTTTCGCAAGCGAAAGAGATCTGACCCCGCTCACCCGCCCCCTACCGTTCGTCGGCCCATGACTTCCGGGGGGTTGACTACACGTGTCGTCACGTCGACAGTAGCTACACGTGTAGTCAATGGAGTGGTGTCATGCGCGGCAAGACCATCGGGGACCAGGAACTGGCCCTGCTGCAGTACATCGATGAACATGCGCCGGCCAGTGTCGGCGAGGTCGCCAGTGGCTACGGCGAGGCCCGCGGGCTGGCCCGTTCCACCGTGCTGACCATGATGGAGCGCCTGCGGGCGAAGGGGTATCTTCAGCGCCAGCAGCAGGACGGTGTCTACCGCTACCAGGCCACCCGTGGCCCGGAAAGCGTGCTGCAGGGCGCGGTGGCCCAGTTCGTCGACAACACCCTGCAGGGTTCGGTGTCGCCGTTCGTGGCCTATCTGTCGCAGCGCCAGCAGGTCAGTGACAACGAACTGGCCGAGCTGGAAGCGCTGGTCGCCGAACTTCAATCGCGTCGCCACGAGGGCTGAGCCATGGATACCACGATGCTGATCGCGTTGCTGGAACGGCTGGGCTGGACCAGCCTGCAGACCGCCCTGCTGGTGGGGCTGGTGTATCTGGTGTGCAAGCGGCTGCCGTCGCTGTCGGCGGCCACGCGCTGCCGCCTGTGGTGGCTGGTGTCGCTGCAGGCCGTGTTCGGCCTGGCCTGGAGCCAACCGCTGCAGCTGCCCTGGCTGCCGGCTCCTGCTGAGGTGGCGATGACCACCACCGACCTGGCCGCCGATGCGATCTACCCGCTTGCGCCCGAAGCGTCGGCGCAGCTGCTGTCCGCCGCGCCGATCGACCAGACCCACGACATCGCCGCGTCCATCGGTACCGGCGCATCGCCGCTGGCCGTGTGGGCACTGGCGCTGGCCGCGCTGTGGTTGTCCGGCGTGCTGCTGATGGCATGGCGCACCTTCGGCGAATGGCGGCAGTGCCGCGCGCTGCTGGCCGCCGCGCACCCTTGCGAAGACGCCGCCCTGGTGCAGGCGCTGCAACTGGCGGCCGATGCCCATGGCCTGCGCCGTGCACCACGCCTGTGGATGAGCGCGCAGGTGGACGCACCGCAGCTGGTCGGGCCGCTGCGCCCGGTGCTGCTGCTGCCCGCCGGTGCCAACGCGCTGCAGGGCGATGCGCTGGACCTGGCGCTGACCCACGAACTGCAGCACCTGCAGCGCCGTGACCTGCAATGGGGGCTGCTGCCGGCCCTGGCGCAGCACCTGTTCTTCTTCCATCCGCTGCTGCGCATGGCCGTGCGCGAATATGCCCAGGCCCGCGAGGAAGCGGTGGATGCGGCGGTGGTCGGCCAGCACGGTGCCAGCCGCCACGCCTATGGCCGCCTGCTGCTGCAGCTGGGCGTAGCACCGGCACCGCATCTGGGCGTGGCCAGCGCTGCACCCAGCACCACCAGTCTGAAGCGCCGCCTGCTTTCGCTCCAACCGCGCCGGTCCTGCCCGCGCGTGTTGGCGGCCGCGCTGACCACCCTGGTACTGGCGCTGAGCGTGGCGCCGATGCAGCTGGTGGCCGCCCCGGTGCCGCCGGCCCCGCCGTCGCCGCCGGCTGCGGTAGTGGCGCCCGCTGCACCGAAGGCGCCTGCCGCCCCGGCGCGCGCACTGCCCGCCGTGCCCGCACCACCGGCCGCTCCCGCCGCGCCGCCCGCACCGCCGGCCCCGCCGCTCGATGAGGACGATGACGACAGCTTCACCACGGTCGGCCAGCTGCATCTGGGCAACGACATGGAACGTGGCCACGTGTTGATCGACCACGGCCGCAGCTACGCCAGCGCCACCATCGACGACATCAAGCAGGCCCGCCGCGATGTCGGCCGCGAGGGCCCGGTGCTGTGGTTCCGCGAGGGCAACAAGCGCTACGCCGTGCGTGACCCGGCGCTGATCCAGCCGCTGCAGCGCGTATACGCGCAATCGGCGGAAGTGGGCCGGCAGCAGGGTGAACTGGGCCGCGAGCAGGGCGCGCTGGGGCGCCAGCAGGGCGAGTTGGGCCGCAAGCAGGCGGTACACGCGCGTGAAATCGCCCGCGTGGCGACGCAGGCGGCCAGCAAGGCCGTGCGCGCCACCGACATCAACCGTGAGGCTGCGGCCGAGGCGGCACGGGCGACACGCGGTGTGACCGACGATGCCGCGATTGCCCGCGCGGCCGACGCCGAAGTGCGTCGTGCCATGCAGGACCTGCAGGACACCCACAGCCGCGATATCAGCGAGCTGGCCGATCAGCAGGCCCAGCTGGGCCTGCGCCAGTCCGCGCTGGGCAGCCAGCAGGCCGAACTGGGGGAACGCCAGGCCCAGCTGCAGGCGCAGGCCTCGGCGCAGGTGAAACAGGTGATAGCCCGGGCGATGGCCAGTCGCAAGGCCCAGCAGCTGTAGGACCGCTTCGCTCGCCGGGCATGCCCGGCGCTACCGGATCGATCGCGTCCGGTAGCGCTGGCGCGATTACATCAACCGCAGCTGGCGCGCTCGATCTTGTTCTGCGCGTCCACCTGCACGGTGACCCGGTCCTGGCGGAAATCCATGGTGACCGCCATGCCCGGCTTCACCACCCGCGCGTTGCGCGCGCCGCTGTCGGCCACCAGCGTCTTGATGGTGGCCTCATCGGCGGTCTTGCCGGTGAATGCCTCCAGCGCTTCGGGACGGCACTCCTGCGGGCCATCGGACACCTTGGCCGGCAGGCTGCCGGAATCGGCGGTGCTGTTGCCGCCGGCGTGGCTGCAGGCAGCCAACGGCAGGATGGCGGCCAGCAGCAACAGGGAAGAAGAACGCATGGGCACGACTCCGCAGGATGGAATAACCGGCAGTGTCGCCGCTGTGCGTGTCAGCTGTGTCAACGCTGCCTGAATCCGCGCCGGGTTAGTGCCCGACCAGCGCCAGCGTCTCGCGCTCGCGCTGTTCCTCGCGCACCAGCCGCTGCAGCAGCAGGGCCAGGGTCACCACGTCCTGGTGGTTGTGGTCGGCCACCCGGCGCAGGTTCAGCGCATCGCCACCGCGCAGGTAGCGCAGCCACGCACCGGGTGCCTCCGAACCCGGCAGATCATCCTCGCGTACCACCTGCAGCAGCTGGCGTTCGATGGTGGACAGCTTGCAGTTTTCCCAGCTGCCGCGATAACGGCGGCGCGTGGGGTAGAGCAGGTCCACATGGTCCAGCGCGCTGATCGGGTCGCGCTGCCGGGCCAGGCGGTAGCGGGCCTTCAGCAGCGGTGCGTCGTAGCTGCGGCCGTTGTAGCTGCAGAACACTGTGGACGGCCGCAGCCAGCCGGCAAAGGTGGCCAGCATGGCTTCTTCGGCGGCCATCGTGGACATCAGCAGCTGGCGGATGCGCAGGCCTTCGCCGCGCTGCGGGCAGGCATGCCAGTCCGCAGCGCCGATCATGAAAGCGCGGGTGCCGGTGCCGCCGGCCAGGCCGGTGGTTTCGGTATCGAAGAACAGCAGGTCACGTGCGGCCACGTACTGGCCATCGCGGCGGGCGAAGTCCAAGGACAGCGGCTGCGCCGGAATCGGCTGGGGCTGCAGCGATTCGATCAGGAACAGGCCTGGCGCGATTTCCTCGCCGGGCAGTTGCCGGTCCTGCGCGCTGGCGCGCGCCGGTGCCGGACCGCCGCGTGTGCGCAGGCCAAGCAGGCGATGCAGGCTGCCCACCTCCGGCCGCCGCAGCGGTGCAGCGGCCGCCGCCGGCGCGGCGGCACCGGTCGGCTTGTGGCGGATTTCCTGTTCCACCCAGGCGAACACCGAGCGTTCGGCGGGCGGTTGCCGTGCATCGTTGGCGGCCACCGGGGGCGGTGCTGCGGGTGGCGGCTCGGGCACGGCTGGCGCGCTGGCCTTCGGGTCACCGGCCTGTCTGCGCAGCAGGCGCAGTTTGTCCAGGCTCAGGCTCACGGCGCCAGCAGCTCCATCGGGTCGCGCGTGGTCACCACCACATCCGGCACGTGCTGACAGGCGTGTGCATCGAACAGGTCCAGCACGCGCAGTGCCAGCGCACGCGGCGAGGTTTCGTCCTCTTCCTGCGCGGCCAGCACCGGGCCCACGCAGGCCGGGCAGCCGGCCTTGCAGTCGCAGCGCTGCACCAGTTCACGCGCGCGCTGCACCAGCTCGGCTTGGCGTTGCCACAGCGGCTCACTCAGGCCGACGCCGCCGGGGAAGTTGTCGTACAGGTACACGGTGGGCACGAATTCCTGCAGCAGCTCGACGATGCCGGGATCACCCTCGCCGCCGCGCAGCTGGCCACGGCCGGTCTGGTCGGCGATCGCGAACCAGGAACCATCACCGTTGCCGACCGACTTCTGCAGGTCGCGTGCATCGGCCATCACCGCCACGGTGGCGACGATGTGCAGCGCATAGGCCGCGCCGAGGAAACCATCCAGCGCGTCCTGCTTGCTGGCGAACGCGCGCAGCAGCAGCGCCTGCGGCAGCTGCCACCACACCGCCGTGGTGTGCAGTTCCTGGTCGGGCAGATTCACCGGCCCGTAGCCGATGTTCTCGTGGGTGTAATAGCGGATCTTCTTGTAGCCGGCCACGCGGCGCACCACGTGAACTTCGCCATGGTGTGAATCGCCACGACCAGCCACGCCACCGTCGAAGCGGTCCAGCACCTTGAGCTTGGTGAAGTCGATGCTGTCGGTGTAGTAGTCCACGTGGGTGCGGGTGACATAGGCCTTGCGGCCTTCCCAGTCCAGCGTTTCCACCTGGTACGGGGTGGACTGCACCATGTGGATGGCGCCTTCGTACAGGGTGAGCGCGGCGGCGGAGTAATCCACTTCGGCGATGATCTGCTGGCGGCCATCGCTGCGGTCGACCACCACGAAGTTGCCATCGGCCACCGCGCGCAGACTGACCGCGTTGGCCGGATAGCTGTCGGCGATCCATTCCCAGCGCTCGCCTTCGCGGTGGATGACCTCGGTTTCGGCCAGCGCTTCCAGGAACACTTCCGGATCGACCGGGCCGAAGCCATCGCCGACCCGGAACGGCAGTTCGAAGGCGGCACAGCGGATGTGGTCGAACAGGATCAGCGGCTGGTCCGGGGCGATGCGCGCGTGTTCGGGCGAGGCTTCGGCGAAGAAGTCCGGATGGCGCACCACGTACTGGTCCAGCGGCTGCGAGCTGGCCACCATCACCCCCAGTGCGGGCTGCTGGCGGCGACCGGCGCGGCCGAAGCGCTGCCAGGTGGCGGCCACGCTGCCGGGGTAGCCATTGAGGATCACCACGTCCAGGCTGCCGATATCCACGCCCAGTTCCAGCGCCGAGGTGCTGACGATGCCGTCGATGTTGCCGGCACGCATGGCCCGTTCGGTCTCGCGGCGCTCGGTGGGCAGGTAGCCGCCGCGGTAGGCGCGGATGCGCGGTGGCTTGCGCGGGTCGTGGTCGAAGATGTCCTTCAGGTACTTGGTCAGCACTTCCACCATCAGCCGGGTCTGCGCGAACACCAGGGTCTTCAGCCCGGACTTGATCGCGATGCGGGCGATGCGGTTGCTCTGCGACCGTGCCGAGGCCCGCAGGCCAAGGTCGGGGTTGATGACCGGCGGGTTCCACAGCAGCACCTGCTTGGGCCCGCTGGGCGCACCCGATTCGGTGATGGCGGTGACCGGGGCTTCGATGAGCGCTTCGGCATGCGCCTGCGGATTGCCGATGGTGGCCGAGCATAGGATGAACTGCGGTTGCACGCCGTAGAACGCGCAGATGCGCTTGAGCCGGCGCAGCACGTTGGTCACGTGGCTGCCGAACACACCGCGGTAGGTGTGCACTTCGTCGATGACGATGTAGCGCAGGTTCTCGAAGAACTGCGCCCACTTGGTGTGGTGCGGCAGGATGGCCTGGTGCAGCATGTCCGGGTTGGACACCACGATGTCGCCGTGCAGGCGGATGGCCTGGCGTGCATCGCCGGGGGTGTCGCCGTCGAAGGTGAAGGCCTTCACGCCCAGGTCGCCGGCGCGGTTGAGTTCCAGCAGTTCGGCCACCTGGTCCTGGGCCAGTGCCTTGGTCGGGAACAGGTACAGCGCCTTGGCCTTGTCCTGCATGGCCGCGCTGACCACCGGCAGGGTGTAGCACAGCGACTTGCCGCTGGCGGTGGGGGTGACGATGGCCACGTGTTCGCCGCGCTGGCTGGCATTCCACGCTTCGGCCTGGTGGCTGTACAGCTGCTCGATGCCGCGCGCCTTCAGCGCGGCGGCCAGGGCCGGCGGCACCGACTCGGGAATGGGCGCGTAGCGGCCCTCGCGGCCGGGAATGGCGAAGCTGCCGGTAATGCGGTCGTGGTAGCGGCGCTGCAGGCGGGCGCTGAGCAGCGCGCCATCGCGCGCCGGAAGGCCATCGCGGGTGGCGAGCTTCTGCTCGGCATCGGCAGTGCGCTTGGCGAGTTCGTAGGCCATGGGGAGCGGGGTTACGGTTTGCGAGGGGTCACATGGCACCACAGATGGGTCTCAGGGTGTGAGACCGCGGGCCGGGATGCAGTAAACCATTCAGTGCCGGGGCCCCGCAGCCACTGTCTTCCAGCCCAGCGCAGCGCGCCTGGAAGCGCGCCTGACACTGAACGCCTGCACGGCTCGCCAACAAAATCTGAAGCCGCCATGCGTATGCTCGCAGACTGGACACATCCGACAGGGCAATGGCTGTGGCACGACGGACACTGCAGGGAGCACTTCTGGCCGGCATGATGCTGGCCGTCACCGCGCATGCGCAGCAGCTGCCTGCGCCGCCGACCGAGACCAGCGTGCAGGCAACGCCAGCAACCGCATCCGCGCCGGACAGCGTGACCACGCTGGGCGAAGTTCGTGCCTTGAAGCCGGAAGATGACCAGCCGCTGGATCTGTACCGCTTCAAGAACCCCGTGAAGTTCGGCGACAACCGCTTCAGCCGCGATTGGCAGGAACCGCCTACGCCCGAGCAAGTCAGCCTGGGCGGAGGCTACATCATGATGGGCGTGGTCAAGGGTGTGCTCGCCGCAGGCCGCGGGTTGAACAAGCTGACCGGCGGCCCGGACCAGATCCAGTCGGCCATTGCACGGCCACCGCCGGAACTGAGTGCCGACCAGCAGCGGCGCGCATTGCAGTTCTGCCAGCAGCAGGACGGCTGCGGCGCACCGCCGCAGGACTAGGCGCTATCCTGCGGTCTTTCTTTCCGAGGCTGCCTGGATGCTGCTGCGTTCCCTTTTCCTGATTTCCCTGTGCGGCCCGTCGTTGGCGCTGGCCAGCGAGCTGGCCGACGACGGTTCATGCCGCAATGGCGCCTTCCCCTCGCAGCAGTCGGACTTCGCCGTGGCCACGGTGGTGGGTACGCAGCGTCTGTACCTGCTGCGCGACCTGGACGGCTGCCCGGAAAAGGGTGAGGCCGCGTGCCGCCAGCGCAGCTACGTGGTCAGCGGCGATACGGTGGTGACCGGCCGCGACCTGGGCTCGTACCGCTGCGCGTTCTTTCCCAACAAGGTGGGCGGCAGCGCGGGGTGGGTGGATCGCAGCAAGCTGCAGCCCGTGCCGCAGGTGACGCCGACCCTGCAGGGATGGGCGGGTGACTGGAAGGACGGCGACAACGGCCTGCAGATCCGCGTGCGTGGCAGCCAGTTGCAGGTGGAAGGCGATGCCTACTGGCCGTCGGCCAATCCGTCGCTGGAAGAGCGGCCGGGTGGGCCGCACATCGGTGCGGTGAACGCGTCGGCCACGCCGCGCGGAAGCCAGGTCGATTTCGTCGAGGACACCTGCAGCGTGCACGCGCAGTTGCTGGGCGATCTGCTGGTGGTGTCGGACAACAGCGAATGCGGCGGCATGAACGTGCGCTTCGACGGGGTGTACCGGCGCGCGGGAAAACGCTGAGGGATCCGACCCCGGTAGATCCACGCCATGCGTGGATGCCGTCCGCGATCCGTGTGATGGGGTCAGAGCCCTTTCGCGTGCGAAAGGGATCCGACCCCGGCGTTCATCTACGCCGTTCAAGCCACCACAGCAGCGAAGCGCACAGCACGAACGCCAGCCACCATGGCCAACGCGGGCCGGCCACCGGCTGCATCGCCTGCGCGCTGACCGGCACGGTGGTTGCCAGCGCCTGCGTCGTAGCATCGATCATCGCCTGGCGGTGCAGGACGGCGGCGTCCTTCGTGTCGAACACATAGCGCCATACCGCCGCGTCGCCATGCTGCAGCCGCTGCCAGCCTGCTTCACGCGGCCACCAGCCAGCGCAGCGCTGCGACGCTGTGGCGGCGTCAACGACCAGTGGCACGCCTGCATCCTTTGGATCGAAGGCCTGCAGCGGTGCCTGCACGCCGCACAGGGCGACGCGCTCGCCCAGCCAGGCCTGCGCCTGCGGTGACCAGAGCGCGTCGCCGTTACGCTGCGCGCGGGCCACGCTGGCCAGCACCGTGCTCCACAGTTCGCCGTGGCGATCATCGCGACCGGCCAGCACCCAGCGCCACGTGTCAGTGAGCGGCAGCAGGCCGATACGGCCTTTGCCGACGCTGCGCCAGCTGCCGATCGGCGCGCCGGTCTGGTCGTGCAGCAGTGCATTGCTGCCGGGCGACTGCAGGTCCAGTGCTTCCAGCGCGGGCAGTGCGGCCGTGTGCGAGCTGCGGTCGGCGACTTCGCCGTCGGCGCTCGGCAGTGTGCCGGCGGCCAGCGGACCCCGGCGCGCGGCCAGCATCGCGCTGTCACCATCGCCGGGCAGCGCAACGGCATGGCCGCCGCCATCACCCTGCACCGGCAAGCCGAGATCGCGCAGGCGCTGCCGTGCGCTGGCCGAGGGCGCGCCGCTACTACGGACCAGTACGCCCAGCCCCTCGCGCAGGGCCTGGCGCAGCACGGACACCTGCCCGGCGCCCAACGCTGCCAAGCTGCGTTCGTCCAGCAGCAACAGATCGCTGCGCGCCAGACTGGCGGCGTCCAGCGGCACCGCACCGTCACCCACGCTGAGACCGGCGCCGGTGTCGGCCTGGACCTGCACGCGCAGGCCGGCATCGGTGGCCCAGCGGCGCAGGTACTTCAGCTCCGGCCCCGGCGCACTGGCGCGCACCCGCAGGCGCAGCGGCGGCGCCGCAACGGTCTGCTGCGGCACCGGCACGCTGTCCAGCACATGGGCCTGCGCATCCAGCAGGCGCAGATGGAACACGCTGCGGCCGGGCGCGCGGGCGATGCCGCTGAGGCGCACGCGCCCATCGGCGCCCAACGTCGCTCGATCAACCACGGTGTCGGCCGGGTCCAACAGTTCGGCGCGCCCGCCGGTGACGCCGCGCGCCTGCGCGTGCACCTCGAAACGGGCACCGGGCGCCGCATCGGCCGGGGGCTGCAGCGCGATCCAGCCACGCGGCGCAGGAGATGCCTTCCAGGTCACGCTCGCTGGCAGCATGGCATCGCGATCGCGGGCTGCCAGCCCGGCACCGACCAGCGTGAGCGTGGCGGCAGGATGCCTGCGCAGCGCGGTGGCCAGGTCGGGCACACGTTGGCCACCCGCCACGTCCGCCGCCTCCGGCAACAGCAGCACTGGACCGCCACTGGCCGGCACGGCACCCGCGGCGGCGGCATCTGCGGTGAGCACGACCAGGCCGCCCGCGGGCTGCTGCGCGCTGGGCGGCAACAGGCAGAAGTACAGCAGCACGGCGGCAATCGCCTGAAGACCCAGCCGCACCACGCGCCGGCCGCGATGCGCGGTGGGCGTGCGCAGCTGCAGCAGGCTGGCCACGACCACGATGACGGCCAGGGCAACGGCCAGCCACAGGTTCAACGCGGTGGCCGTCATGGCTGCGCCTCCAGTGCATCCAGATACTGTTGGCCCATCGCATCGGTGGCTGTGCGCCGCATCACCTGCGGCAGCGGGCGTTGCAGGGCGCGCCACAGCTGCGCGCGCAGGCGCTGGCGGCAGTCGTTGCAGCCTGGCTCGATACGCACCTGCTCGATGGCGGCGGCCAGGTCCAGTGCATCGGGCAGGTAGGCCGCATTGCGTTGCTGCCAGCTGGCCAGTGCATCCAGGTCGGCGGTGCCATCGCCATCACCCAGCCGCTGCCAGGCCTCGACGATGGCCGGGTCCGGCGGCGTGCGTGGCGCCAACGGCAGTTCACGGCTGGCCAGCCCGGCGCGGTCACCGCCCAGCCGACGGCTCTCATCGATGGGCGGCAGCTCCGGCCCCACGCGGGCCAGGTAGATGCGCTCGGCCTGCTGCACCTGCTTGATGAAAGCCAGCGCCTTGTAGGCGAAGGGCAGTGCCTGCTCGGGGCGGCCCTGGCGCAGCTCGCCTTCGGCCGACCACATCTGGTCCAGCGCGGCCTTCAACGTGGCCCGCGTCTGCGGGTCCAGCAGGGTCGCCGCTTCGGCGTGGTCGTGGGTGTGGCCGTATTCGGAAAGCACGTCGGTGGAACTGCCGAATACCGGCGGCGTATCGGCGCTGCTGGCGGTGCCGCCGTGATCATGGTCATGATCGTCGCCGTGGTCGTCGTGATCGTGCGCGTCGGCGCTGGGCGCATCGCTGGTGGGCAGATCGCTGGTCGGCGGCGGCTTCGCTGCGCCTTCGCTCTCCTCGCCCAGGAACTGGCCGTAACGCAGGCGCAGGATGCGCTGGTCCACGCCGATGGCATCGCTGCGCGTCACGAACGCGTCGGCAGCGAGGGCACGCCGCTGCCGGATCAATGCTTCGGCATCGATGATGATCTGCCGCTGGCTGCGGAAGTAGGCCGGCAGGGTCTTCTTGATGCGGCCTTCCAGTTCGGCGGTGAGTGCCACCTCCGCACTCGGCAGGCGCAGGATCACGCTGCTGCTGCGCGCGGTCTGCGGCCGGGGGGCATGGTTGTCGCGGACCTCCAGCTGCGCGATCACATCGCCGCCGGGCTGCGCGCCCAGTGCGGCCAGATCCAGCGTGTGGGCGAAGCGCCGCGCGCTGGCTTCGCCGGTGCCGGTCAGCGCCACGCGGCGTGTTGCGAAGGTGATGTTCTCGCCACTGCCCTGGGTGGTGGTGATCGACAACATTGCCCCCGCAGCGACGCCATAGTCATCGCTGGCTTCGAAGCGCAGCGTCCACTGGCGTTGCCCGGGCGTGCCCAGCACCAGGCTGGATGCCGGTTCCAGCACGCGCACGCTGGGGGCCCGGTCGGCCACTACGTCCAGCCGGTGCAGGCGGGTTTCGGCCAGCGCCGGTTCGCTCACCACGCGGTACAGCACGGGCGCACGCGCAACGTCCTGCGCCAGCCAGTGGCCGTCCTGCTCGCGCAGCGGCAATTGCCGGCCATCGTGGAACTGCAGCCAGGCCCTGGTCGGGGCGCGATCAAAGCGCAGTGACCAGGACAGCCGGCTGTCGGCGGCGACCTTGGCATCCAGGGCATTCTGGGTGAGGGTCGGTTGCCCCGTGTAGGCCGGCGCGTCCACGCGCAGGCGAGTGGACTGCAGGTGCAGCGGTCCTGCGGGCGTCTGCCGGCCCGCTGCCGGCGCGTGCGCAGGCTGCGACGGTGTGCCCGCACGCGGCCAGCCCAGTGCCAGCAGCGCGATGGCCAGGCCGCCCAGCCAGCACAGCAGCAGCGCGCCGCGCGGCCAGCGCGGACGCAGCTCCGGCATTGCCCGTTCCAGGGTGGCCAGCACGTGCGTGCGCTGGCGCTGCTGCAGCGGATTGAGCGTGGCGGCATCGGCAAACAGCAGGTCGGCGCTGTCTTCGCTGCTGCCGCTGCTGTCGAGTTGCCGCTGCAGCCACTGCCGGTCCAGCCGACGGGCATGCGCGGTGGCCAGTGCCGCGCAGGCGAGCAGACCGACCGTGGCGACCACGCAGGCCATGTCGAACCCGGCCAGGCGCAGGGCCAACGTGACGGCGGCCAACGCCCAGGGCAGTCCCAGCAGCAGGGTGATGAGCGCGCGCCGGCGTCGGGCGCGGCGCCATGCGAGCTGGAGTGTCTTCATCCTGCGTTCCCGCGCCGCGCGCTGCTGGCCATCCAGCGTTCCAGCGCGAACAGCAGCACGATGGCCAGCAGCAACCACGCGGTGGGCTCGCGCACTGGCGCTGTGGCGGCTGGCAGTACCGCGTGCTGTGGCGCCTGGTCCAGGGCATTTCCCAGCCGCGGTGGCGGCGGTGGCTGCAGGGCCAGCAGCAGGGCACGCGGCAGGTGCGGATCGCGCAGCGCCTCGGTCTTGGCGACATCCCAGTCAGCGGGCAGCGACAGCAGACGGCCGCGGCCGACGCGCTGCTGCCAGAGCAGGGGGGCGCCGCTGGCGTCGCGCAACAGCACACTGGCGTCTGCGCCAGGCTTGGCGGCGGTCAGCACCTGGCCGCCGTCGCCCAGCCACGCCTGCCAGCGGGCGGGCAGTGCCTCGCCCCGGGTCCATACAGCGGTTTCGCCGCGCGCGGGCAGGGCATCGACAGGCAACGTATCCGGCGCTGCCTGCACGCCCCACGCGCGCTGCAGTGCGTTCACCCAGTGCTGCGCCGCCCTGGGCGCATCGGCCTGCACGCGCAGCTGCGGTGGCGCTGCTTCCGCCTGCTCCGTGGCGACTGCGAGCGGATGCGCATGCCATTGCACGTCGCGTGACAGCTGCACCCGTGCGCCATCCAGGCCGGGCAACGGATCGGGCACGTGCACGATCAACGCGGTGCCTGCAGAAAGCTGCGCGTCCAGTTCGCGCAGCAGGCTGGGCAGGGTGGCGCTGGCGGGCACCGGCGCTTGTTCGATGGCCGGGAAGCCGGGCGCCAGCCAATGCCAGGTCGCAGCGTCGGCGCCACCCCGCAAGGCGCCCGCATCCAGCCCCGGGGCGACCACGGTCCAGGCGGCGGGCACCGGCGCAGGGCCGGTCAGCGCAGGCCTTGCCAGAAGCAATGCCAGCGCAGCCAGCAACAGCAAGCGCACCAGCAGCAACGGCCAGTCATCGAAACGGATGCGCTGGCGCGGGCGGATCTGCGCGCGCAACCAGCGCAGGGCCGCGAAATCCAGCGGCGTGTAGGGATGGCGGCGGGCCAGGTGGATCAGCAGCGGCAGCAGCCAGGCAGCCAGTGCGGCCAGGCCCAGCGGGAACAGCAGGTTCATGCGCTGCCCCGGCGGCCGAACAGGGCCTGCAGTGGCTGGTCCAGCGGTTGGTCGAGCCAGCCGGTGGCGCTGGCGATGCCGCTGGCCTGCAGGCGTGACTGCAGGGCGGTGCGTGCGGCAGCGAAGCGCTGCAGGTAATCGCTGCGGATTGCCGCGCCATCGCCCAGCAGTTCGTCGCCGGTTTCCGGATCGCGGAAGCGATGGCCAGCATCGAACGGGAAGTCGCGTTCGTCGGCGGTCAGGATCTGCAGCAGCATCACCTCGCGGCGCGCGCCGGCCAGTTGTTCCAGCAAGGCGATACCGGCTTCGTCGAAGCCGTCGCCGATGGCCAGCAGCAGATCGCCGGGGCGCACGCGCTCCCACAGCGGCCGCAGGCGCTCAGCCACCGGCCACGCGCCGCGGGCCTGCAGGGCATGCAGCTGCAGATGGATGCGATCGCGCTGGCGTGCACCGCTGGCGGCCGGCACCAGTTGCAGGCCATCGCCGTTGATTGCCAGCAGGCCGAAGCGGTCGCCTTGCTGCAGGGCCAGTTCCAGCACACACGCGGCAACGCCGCGCATGTGGTCCAGGCGCGTGCGCTGCGGTGCTGCACGGTCGGCCTGGCCGGCCGAGGCGGTGGCGTCCAGCAGCAGCCAGACGGTAATCGGGCTTTCGCGTTCGGACTCGCGCACGAAGAAGCGGTCCGAGCGGGCGTACAGCTTCCAGTCGATCTGGCGCAGCGCGTCGCCCGGCTCATAGGCGCGGTACTGGGCAAACTCCAGGCCGGCACCGCGGCTGCGGCTGGCGTGCTGGCCGATACCGCTTGCCCCGCTGGCGAAGCGCGGCGACAGCCGCAACGTGCGCAGGCGCGCACGCAGGTCCGGCGGCAGGGTCAGCGGCAGGGTCAGCGGGATGGCGGCGCTCACGCGGGAATCAACCGGGGAACGGTACGGCCTGCAGCAGCGCTGCAACCACGTCGTCGGCGCGCTTCTGCTCGGCTTCGGCGGCGAAGGACAGCAGCAGGCGATGGCGCATGACCGGTGCGGCCAGCGCCTGCACGTCCTCGCGCGTGGCGGCGAAACGGCCCTGCAGCAGTGCGCGGGCCTTGGCTGCCAGCACCAGTGACTGCCCGGCACGCGGGCCGGCGCCCCACTTCACCCACTGGTTGATGGCCGCCGGCGCACCGTCGCCGGGGCGGCTGGCGCGGACCAGGCGGGTGATCCAGGCCAGCACGTCGGGACTCACGTGGACCTGGCGCACGGCCGCCTGCAGGGCGATCACCGCCTCGGCATCCATCACCTTCGGCACCGCTGCGCTGGCGCCGCCGGTGGTCTGTTCCAGGATCTGCCGTTCCTCGTCTTCGCTGGGGTAATCCACCAGCACGTGCAGCAGGAAGCGGTCCAGCTGCGCTTCGGGCAGCGGATAGGTGCCGGCCTGCTCGATCGGGTTCTGCGTGGCCAGCACGAAGAACGGCGCGGGCAGTGCATAGGTCGTTCCCGCGTAGCTGACCGTGCGTTCCTGCATGGCTTCCAGCAGCGCCGCCTGGGTCTTGGGCGGGGTGCGGTTGAGTTCGTCGGCCAGCAGCAGGTTCGTGAAGATCGGGCCCTGCTGGAAGCGGAAATGACGATGGCCGGTGCCGTGGTCTTCCTCCAGCAGTTCGGTGCCGAGGATGTCGCTGGGCATCAGGTCAGGGGTGAACTGCACGCGCCGGAACTGCAGTTCCAGCGCCTGCCCCAACGAGCGCACCAGCAGGGTCTTGCCCAGCCCGGGCGCGCCTTCCAGCAGGCAGTGGCCGCCGGCCAGCAGGCCGATCAGCAGCTGCTCGACCACCGCGTTCTGGCCGACCACGGCATGGGCCAGGGCATCGCGCAGCGCAGGCAGGCGCGGCAGCAGGGAATCGAGGTCGGGCTGGGTCATGGCGGTGTTCCGATCAGTTGTTCAGTGCGTACATCACGATGTTGACGCCGAAACGGGTGTTGTCTTCGGCCAGGAAGCGCTTGTTGCGCCAGTCGTAGTCCCACTCGCAGCCGTAATCCTTGTTGCTGTAGAGCACGCCCAGGCGGCCATCAACCTCGATGCCCTTCAGGTAGTCGTGCACCAGGTCGTCGCCCCAGCCGTTCAGTTCGAAGCTGGTGGCGGGCGGACCTTCGGGGAAGCGGAAGAAACTGCGGTACAGCGCGTGGCTGTTGGGCAGCTTCTGCAGTGCCTTCGGCCCGAACAGGCGCGCCATCTGCGCTTCGAACGAAGTGGCGAACAGGCCGTCGATGTCATGGTTGCAGTCATCGACGAAGACGAAGCCACCGTTGCGCACGTAGCGCACGAAGTTCTGCCGTTCGGCGGCGTTGAACTCCACCAGGGTGTGGCCGGCCAGATAGCAGAAGGGCGCTTCCAGCATGCGTGGATCGGCCAGGGCCAC
The DNA here is from genome assembly GCF_010894375.1 of Stenotrophomonas sp. B1-1. Taxonomy (NCBI): domain Bacteria; kingdom Pseudomonadati; phylum Pseudomonadota; class Gammaproteobacteria; order Lysobacterales; family Lysobacteraceae; genus Stenotrophomonas; species Stenotrophomonas sp. B1-1. The sequence goes on from NZ_JAAIUZ010000023.1 coordinate 164,014, forward strand.
CACGTGTTCCTGCGGGTCCACGCGCAGCGAGGTGTAGTCGATCAAGGACGTGATGAGGTTGGACGGCATGCGCGCGTCCACGTCCCAATCGCCGGAATCGTACTGCAGGCGGGTGAACCAGAAGTCGTAGCGCGAACTGCGCGGGCCCGCCTGCGCCCACGCTGGCAGCGCCGCCGCCGAAGCGGCAGCGGCCAACCAGCGCAGGCAGGCCCGGCGATCCATCAGACCGCGTCGGACAACGAGGTGAAGGTGAAATCGCGCAGCTTCATCGGCGGGATCATCATCACGAAGCTGGATTCGTCACCGGCCACGCGCACCGGCTTGCCCAGCTCTTCGATGTTGTTGAGCATGATCACCGGCGATTCGTTGAAGCGGAAATTCTTCACCGGGTGCTTGATCTGGCCGTTCTCGATGTAGAAGGTGCCGTCGCGGGTCAGGCCGGTCAGCAGCACGGTCTGCGGGTCGACCATGCGGATGTACCAGGTGCGGGTGACCAGGATGCCCTTCTGGGTGCCTCGCACCAGCTCGACGGTGCTCTTCTCGCCGCCGCTCATCAGCAGGTTGCCCGGCGTGGCCTTGGCGGTCTTGCCCTGCTTCTGCGCCCAGAAGCGCGAGTAGTCCAGGTTGGCCACCTTGCCGTTCTCGATGATGGCCATGCGCTCGCGCGGCATGCCTTCGCCGTCCCACGGCAGCACCGGCGCTTCCGGGTGCCACGGGTCTGCGTACATGCTCACGCGCGGGTCGTACACCTGCTCGCCCAGCTTGTTGCCGCCGCCCTTCTTCGACAGGAAGCTGCGGCCTTCGTCGGCCGAGCGTGCGCTGAAGAAGTTCATCATGAAGCTGATCAGGCCGGCCGCTGCGGCCGGTTCCAGGATGACCGTGTACTTGCCCGGCTCCAGTGCCTTGGCCTCGGCCGATTCGGTGGCCTTGCGCATGGCGATGCGGATGTCCTGCTCGGCCTTGAAGTCGGCAGCGTCCTTCAGGTTGCGGCCGACCCAGCCCGAACCGCGGCCGTCCTCGGTGCGCACGGTGCAGGTGTAGTCGAAGCTGGTGGTGCGCTGGTAGCCGAAGTTGCCATTGCTGTTGGCCGTGGCATAGAAGCCCTGGCCATCTTCCAGGAAGCCGGCGGCGATCAGGCCGTTGCCACGGCACGGGGCGATCGAATCGGCGGCGACCTTGGCCCGGAAGGCCGGGTCGATGGCGGCGGTGGATTCGCTGAAGGTGGGACTGGCGCGGTAGGTCTGCTTGCCGATGGCCGGCATGAACTCCGGGTTTTCCGGGGCCAGGCGGGCCAGATCCTCGGCGCGGCGGACCACGCGTTCCAGCGCGGCATCGTCGAACTCGTTGATCGAGGCGGTGCCCACGCGCTTGCCGAAGGCCACGGTGACGGCCAGTTCGGTGTTGTCGACAATGCCGCTGGTGGACACGTTGTTCAGCGCGAAACGGATGTTGCCGTTGAGCGAGCCGACCAGGACGGCGCTGCATTCATCGGCCTTGGACAGGGCAATGACCTTGTCGAGGATGGCCTTGGCCTGGGCTTCGGTGAAGATACTCATGGTGTAAGGGCTCCTGACCGGTCAGCCGAGGCTGCGTGCGGTGTTGATGACGTTGATGCCGTTGAAGCGCGCGGTGGACGAACCGTGCGAGACCGCCGAAACCTGGCCCGGCTGGCCCTTGCCGTCGAAGAACGAACCGCCCAGGCGGTAGTCGCGCTCGTCGGCCACGGCGGTGCAGGCGTTCCAGAACTCCGGCGTGCGGATCTGGTAGGCCACGTCTTCCAGCATGCGGGTGATCTGCCCGTTCTTGATCTCGTAGAACAACTGGCCACCGAACTGCGCGTTGTAGCGCTGCTGGTCGATCGAGAACGAACCGTCACCGATGATGTAGATGCCGTTCTCCACGTCCTTGATCATGTCGGCCACGCTGAGCGGGGTCTTGCCCGGTGCCATCGACACGTTGGCCATGCGCTGGAACTGCACGCTGGACCAGGAATCGGCATAGCAGCAGCCGTCCGATTCGGTCTTGCCCAGGATATGGGCCTGGTCGCGGATGGTCTGGTAGTCCACCAGCTTGCCGTTGCTGATCAGGTCCCAGCGCTTGCACTTCACGCCTTCATCGTCATAGGCAACCGCGCCCAGGCTGCCCGGCTGGGTCTTGTCGGCGAAGATGTTCACCTGCTCGCTGCCGTACTGGAAGTGCTGTTCGCGCTTGTCCAGGGTGGCGAAGCTGGTGCCGGCGTAGTTGGCTTCGTAGCCAAGCACGCGGTCCAGTTCCAGCGGGTGGCCGATCGATTCGTGGATGGTCAGCCAGGTGTGCGACGGGTCGAGGACCAGGTCGTACTTGCCGGGCTTCACCGACGGCGCCTTCAGCTTCTCCTGCGCCTGCTTGGCGGCCGCGATGGCGTCTTCCTTCATGTCGTAGGAGGAGCCGTAGTTCACCACGCCGTTGGGGGTGAGCACCTTGCCGGCGGCGGCGCCGTCCAGGTACTCGTAGCCCAGGCCCATCGGTGCGGACAGGCCTTCGCGGGTGCGGAACTTGCCGCTGGCCTTGTCGATGGCGGTGATCGTCATCGGTGCCCAGATGCGGTGCACGTCCTGGTCGATGTAGGAACCATCGGTGGAGGCAAAGTACTTCTGCTCGTTGACCAGGAACAGCATCGAGTTGACGAAGCTGGCACCGGCGCCCATCGCGGCCGCGTTGACGTCCAGCAGCAGGTCGACCTTTTCCTTGATCGGCACCTCCATGGCGTTCTTGCGGATCGGCGTCTTCCAACTCACCTCGCCCACGCCCGGTGCCTTGGCCAGCTGCACCGGTGCGGTCTGCACGCCGGCGTTGGCCTTGGCAATCGCGGCGGCCTGCTGCGCGGCGCGGGCCACGTCGGCGGTGCCCAGCGCATTGGTGGCGGCAAAGCCCCAGGCACCGTTGACGATCACGCGGATGCCCACGCCGGTGGACTCGGTGTTCACCACGTTCTGCACCTTGTCCTCGCGGGTGATCACGAACTGCCGCAGGTAGCGGCCGATGCGCACGTCGCAGTAGGTGGCGCCGGCGCTGCGCGCGGCCTGCAGGGCGGCGTCGGCCAGGCGCTTCTTCAGCGCCGGGTCCAGGCTGGACTGCAGCTGCTCGGCGGCAATGGCCTTGCCGAAGAACGAGGGCACGATCAGGCCGCCCGCGGTAAGCCCGGTCAGGGCCAGGAAGTCACGTCTTTGCAAGGCTGCTCTCCACGTCGAAGGATGGGAAGACTCAGGCGCCGAGACTGCGCGCGGTGTTGATGATGTTGATGCCGTTGAAGCGGGTGGTGGACGATCCGTGCGAGACCGCCGAGACCTGGCCGGGCTGGCCCTTGCCATCGAAGAAGGAACCGCCGAGGCGGAAGTCGCGCTGGTCGCAGATCGCGGTGCAGGCGTTCCAGAACTCCGGCGTGCGGATCTGGTAGGCCGCGTCCTCGACCATGCCGGCGATCTTGCCGTCCTTGATCTGGTAGTACAGCTGGCCGCCGAACTGCGCGTTGTAGCGCTGCTGGTCGATGGAATAGGAGCCGCGGCCGTGGATCCAGATGCCGTTCTCCACGTCCTTGATCATGTCGTCCACGCTCAGCGGCGCCTTGCCCGGCGCCAGAGAGACATTGGCCATGCGCTGGAACTGCACGCTGGACCAGGAATCGGCGTAGCTGCAGCCGTGCGAGGCCTCGCGGCCCAGAATGTGGGCTTCATCGCGGGTGGCCTGGTAATCGACCAGCACGCCGTCGCGCACCAGGTCCCAGCGCTGGGTCTTCACCCCTTCATCGTCGTAGCCCACCGCACCGAGGCTGCCCGGCTGGGTCTTGTCGGCGAAGAAGGTGACGAGGTCGCTGCCCCAGCGGAAACCGGCATCGCGCTTGTCCAGGGTGGCGAAGCTGGTACCCGCGTAGTTGGCCTCGTAGCCCAGCACGCGGTCCAGTTCCAGCGGGTGGCCGACGTTCTCGTGGATGGTCAGGAACAGGTTGGACGGGTCCAGCACCAGGTCGTACTTGCCGGGCTTCACCGAGGGCGCCTTCAGCTTCTCGCGCGCATGGCGGGCGGCGGCGATGGCGTCCTCGACCGGGTCGTAGGAATCGCGGTAGGCGGTGATGCCGCCGGGCAGCTGCACCTTGCCGCGCGCATCGCCATCGAGGAATTCATAGCCCATGCCCATCGGCGAGGACAGCCCGGCACGGGTGCGGAACTTGCCGCTGGCCTTGTCGATGGCGGTAGCGGTGAACGGCAGCCAGATGCGGTGGATGTCCTGGTCGATGAACGAGCCGTCGCTGGAGGCGAAGTACTTCTGCTCGTTGACCAGGAACAGGGTGGAGTTGATGAAGTCGGCGCCGGCGTCCAGCGCGGCGCTGTTGAGCGCCAGCAGCAGTTCCACCTTGTCCTGGATCGGTACGGCCATGGCGTTCCTGCGCACCGGCGTCTGCCAGCGCACGTCGCCCACGGCCGGGGTGGGGGCCAGTTGCACGGGGCGGGTCTGGATGGTCGCGTTGGCGCGGGCGATGGCGGCTGCCTGCTCGACGGCCCCGCGCACGGCGGCCTCGGTCTGCTGGTGGGTGGCGGCGAAGCCCCAGGCGCCATTGACGATCACCCGCACGCCCACGCCGGACGACTCCCGGTTGGTCACGTTGCCGATCTGGTGCTCGCGGGTGATGACCGACTGGTTGAGGTAGCGGCCGATGCGCACGTCGCAGTAGCTGGCCTTGGCGCTGCGGGCGGCGGACAGGGCCACCTCGGCCAGGCGCCTGCGCTGGGCGGTATCAACCGGGGCCAGCAGCTGCTCGGCCGCGATCAGCCGCGAATGCGGCAGCACCAGGCCCGCCAGACCCAGACCGGAAAAAGCCAGGAACTCACGTCGTTGCACAGCGTCTCTCTCTCACTTCCGTGCGGCTGGCAACGGGCCAGGCCGATCACTTCAACTCCCTGACTTTCGCCAGCGCGGGGCATGGCGGCAAGTGACTGCAGTCATGGGTGGGGAGGGTTTGGGCAGGGCTTGCAGCCCTGCACCTGCTTGGGGCAACGGCAACGGCCAAAGCCAGAGCCAGAGCCAGAGCGGCATTCCGTGGGTGGGCGGGGCGGTGTCGGATTGCGGGGACGCCGTGAATCCGTCCATGGAGGCTTGGCAGCCGCATCCATGCGGCTGACACCCCGCAATCCGACACCACCCCACCTCTGACAGATTCCTGCAGCTGTTGGGAACTGCGATGGTTGTCCGCGCGGCTGTTGGTAGGTGTCGACCTTGGTCGACACATCTGTCAGATATCGATACATAAAAATGGGGTCAGATCCGTTTTCCTTCGGAAAACGGATCTGACCCCAAGAGCTGTCCTGACAGAACGCAGCCAACTGTCGAAGGCGGGGTGGGTCCGGTTGAGGGGGCGTGAGCCGCATGGATGCGGCGACCGAGCTTACATGGGTGAGGGCGCTTTGCTTGCGAAGCACTGCTTCGCAAGCGCCCGAACGCACAGCCGCCAGCGGCTGGGCCGGGCCCCGGAGGGGGACTTGCAGCGTCCCCCTCAACCGGACCCACCCCGCCAACCCAAGGAATGCAGGCTGTTGCTGTTGCTGTTGCTGTTGCATTGAGCAGGTGCAGGGCTGCAAGCCCTGCCCAACAATCCCCCCTCGTGCACAATGGGCCGACTCCGCCTGGACCCCGCCCTGATGTCGAGCAAGCCGTATTCAGAAGCCTGCGAACGCAACCGCGAACCAATCGCCGCGGCGCTCGACCCGTGGATGGGCGATCGCCACCGGGTGCTGGAAATCGGCAGCGGTACGGGCCAGCATGCCGCGTTCTTCGCGGAGCGCTGGCCGTGGCTGCGCTGGCAGCCCAGCGATCACCCCGACCATCTGCCGGGCATCGAGGCCTGGCGCGCCGAGGCGGCCTTGCTGAACCTGCTGCCGCCGCTGGCGCTGCAGGTGGAACTGCCGCCTGCGCCAGGTCTGGCGCTGCCCGCAGGCAGCACCTTCGACGCCGCATTCAGCGCCAACACGCTGCACATCATGGGCTGGGACTACGTGCAGGCCTTGTTCGCCGCCCTGCCGCCGCTGCTGCGCCACGGCGCGTTGCTTGCGGCGTACGGCCCGTTCAATTACGGCGGCCGCTACACCAGCGACAGCAATGCGCAGTTCGATGCCTGGCTGAAGGCGCGCGACCCGCGCAGCGGCATCCGCGATGTGGAAGCCGTGCAGGCGCTGGCCGCGGACAACGGCTTCACCCGCCTGCGCGACGTGGCCATGCCGGCCAACAACCGACTGCTGCTATGGCGATTGGGGTGATCAGGTAGCGGATTGTTCGAATTGACGCAGGCAGCGCTGGCAGCTTGCACTGATGCCGTCCACCAGACGTTCCAGAACCGGGTGGCGCATGCCTTCTGCCTGCAATCCCGCAAGCAACGCCCGGGCGATGCCGGGAAGCTCTGTTGCCATGTCGAACAGGCCCGACAGTGCTTTCTGCGGGTCCAGCTTCATTCCATCAGCGGTTGCCTCCCAATCCGCCAGGCGGACATCCCACCAGCGGTAATGACTGCCGATCTTCATGGCCATCTTGATCTTGCGTTGCTGCAGATGTGCATAGGGCAGTGCACTTGAGATGTCATACAGCGGGGCAAGGCGAACGTTTCCTTGTGCGCCGATCAGCAGCGAATAGTTCTTGGCATGCGCGTCAGTGCCGCCTATGAGATAGTTGAACTGCAGTGCCTGCAGCAGTCTTTCGACATCCGCTCGGGGCTTGCTGGAATGTTCCCAAAGCACGCGCGCCAGATCGGCCGGCCCCGGTCCGCCCTGATTCTGGTACTTGATGTGTGGCATGACACCCAACGCCTGGCAGAAGTCTTCCTGGTGAACGCGTTGCCAACCCTGCGCTGTTCGTACGCGGTCGAAGCGCGTCACCGCAATGGCCTGTGCATCCTCCATGCAGATCATTTCAGTGGACGCAGCCGACATGCCGAGTTGACTGGCCAGGCGCAGACAGAAGACCTCGTTCTCCACGAATCCGTCGTAGTCGCCACTGGGGGGTTTGAGGATATGCGTGGTGGGGATGCGACCGGCCGGAATTGCCCAACCTCCATCGTCGCGTTGCATCAGGGCGATCTTCGGTTGCGCCCCGGCCAGGCTGAACTGGCCGACATCATCGGGTTGCCGCGCTGCAATCTGGTCCACTCGGATCCGCTGAAGGCGCTGGGCGACCTCATGGAGGGACAGCGGCTCCTGCTGATCGTCCTCACCGGCAAGTACGGCGGCGAGCCGTTCGCCTCGTACGAACTGGACCGCGCCGGCACAGTCTTCACCGACATGTGACAGCAACGCGACCGGGTTGCGGGACGAAACATGGAACCGGGAAGCCCATCGCTGCAGAAGGGCCTCGTTGTCGGGCAGCAGCCCCCACAGGACCGCAGAGAGCGTGGCAGCGGGCGCGCTGTTCTCTGTCAATGGAAGTGCAAGTGACAAGGGATAGGCGCCCGGCGTCTGGCGCCAACTGTCTGCATACCGGAATGTCGGATGGCCATGTGCATCCTGTCCCAGGTATCCAGCCAGTCTGTTGGAAAGGAGTACGTTGAGGTCCATGCGGGAGGCACGATGTCCGGGAGGAAGGGGCTGTCAGACGGCCTTGTGGGGCTTTCTACGCCCCAACGTCATGGCAGTCGCGCGGTGCTCGTCCGGGCGCAGCCCGTTGCCATCCACGATAGTGTCGATATCAGGCAGTTCCAGAGGCATTTCCGACGATGCAGCGGAGGAGGCCATTCCCTCGACAGTGCCCGTAGCCAGTATCAGGCCGAGGACGTTGAGCGTCCGCAGCACCAGTTGCAGCTCCACCCGCGGCTTGCCCTTCTCCATTTCGATGACCCATTGCCGACTGACGCCTACGCGTTCGGCCAGCTGGGCCTGATCCCAACGGAGTGCTTTGCGACGCTGGCGGATGACCAGGCCCAGGTCTCGGGACGTTCGCAGGATGTCCATAGCTGGAATGTATGCGCTCGGCAACATTTAATCAAAAGTCGACGTTCGATAACATTTCAAGAATGTCATTGAACGGCGACAATTTCTCAAATGTTGGCGTTCGCTGGCATTGATCGCCAGCGCTTCAGGCGCGAAATCCTTCCGGGCAGTCGGCCAAGGGCCGGGAGGGTCCTGCTGCCGATTACGCCACCTGCACGATATGCAGCGCCTTCGGGTTGCGCCACTGCGCCAGGAGCGCCGCTTCGCGCGCCTTGGCCTGCGCGAAATGGGCTTCCTTGACGTGGCCGAAGCCGCGGATGTGCTCGGGCACGCTGGCAATCTCCACCGCCAGCGACAGCCGGTCGTCCTCCAGTCCGTCCAGCAGCAGCTGCACCGTCGCCTCGTAATCGGCAATCAGCTGGCGTTCCATGCGGCGCTCTTCGGTGCGGCCGAACACATCGAAGCGGCCGCCACGCAGGAACTTCAGCCTGGCCAGCAGGCCGAAGGCCTTGAACATCCACGGGCCGTATTCCTTCTTCAGCAGGCGGCCCTGTTCGTCCTTCTTGGCGAATAGCGGCGGCGCCAGGTGGAAGCGCAGCTGGTAGTCACCCTCGAACTGCTGCTGCAGGCGGCGCTGGAAATCGCCGCTGGTGTACAGGCGCGCCACTTCGTACTCGTCCTTGTAGGCCATCAGCTTGAACAGGTAGCGGGCCACGGTTTCGGTCAGCGCGGTGGAACCGCCGATGCGCTCGCCTTCGGCCACGCGCACGCGTGCAACCAGATCGCGGTAACGCGCGGCATAGGCGGCATCCTGGTAGTCGACCAGGAACGCAGCACGGCGTTCGATCATTTCATCCAGCGAACGCGACAGGCGTGCATCGTCCAACGGCAGGAACGCGACGTCGCCACCGTGCGAGGGCAGGCCACGCAGTTCGCGTTCGTCGCCGGTGTTGCGCGGCGCGGCGGTGGCACCCCATTCGTTGCCTTCCCATTCGCCCGGCGGCAGCGGGTGCAGCGGGCCGGGCGTGGCTTCGGTGTCGGTGTGGCGGTTGCGCACCAGGCCGGCAGCCTGCTGCACGGCCTGCGGGTCGACCGCGGCCAGGCGGCCCCAAGCGAAGGCCTGCTGGTTCATCGCCACGGCGGCGCCATTCAGTTCGATGGCACGCATCAGCGAATCGAACGACAGCGGCACCAGGCCCTGCTGCCAGGCGTAGCCCAGGATGAACAGGTTGGCGGCGATCGCATCGCCCAGCAGCGCGGTGGCCAACTGGGTGGCATCCAGCAGCAGCGGCTCCTGGCCGCCCAGCGCCACGCGCACGCCGGCAATGATGTCGGCGGCCGGGAACTGCATGTCCGGGCGGGTGGTGAAGGTGCCCGGCATCGCTTCGTAGGTGTTCAATACCACCTGCGAGCGGCCGGCGCGCACCTTCGACAGCGCCCAGTAGTCATTCACCACCACCATGTCGCAGCCCAGCACCAGGTCGGCCTCGCCGGCGGCAATGCGCACGGCGTGGATATCGTCCGGGCGCCGCGCGATGCGGATATGCGTGGTCACCGCGCCGCCCTTCTGCGCCAGGCCGGTCTGGTCCAGCACCGAAGCACCCTTGCCTTCCAGGTGGCCGGCCATGCCCAGCAGCGCGCCGATGGTCACCACGCCGGTGCCGCCCACGCCGGTGATCAGGATGTTCCAGGGCTGTTCCAGCGTGCCGCGCACGGTCGGCGCCGGCAGGTTGTCCAGCAGCGTGGAGGCATCACGCTTGCTGCCCTTGCGCGGCTGGCCACCGTGCACGGTCACGAAGCTGGGGCAGAAGCCATTCACGCACGAATAGTCCTTGTTGCAGTTGGACTGGTCGATTTCGCGCTTGCGCCCGAACTCGGTGTCCTTCGGCAGCACCGACACGCAGAAGCTCTTCTTGCCGCAGTCGCCGCAGCCTTCGCAGACCAGTGAATTGATCAGCACCCGCTTCTGCGGATCTTCCAGCTTGCCGCGCTTGCGGCGGCGGCGCTTCTCGGTGGCGCAGGTCTGTTCGTAGATCAGGATCGAAACACCCTTCACTTCGCGCAGGCGCTTCTGTACCGCATCCAGTTCACTGCGGTCGTGGAACTCCACATCGCTGGGGAAATGCTCGCGCTGGCCGGTCCACTTGCCGATGTTGTCCGACAGCACCACGATGGTGTGGATGCCCTCGGCGCGCATCTGCCGGGCGATGTCGGGCACGCTCAGCGGGCCGTCCACCGGCTGGCCGCCGGTCATGGCCACCGCGTCGTTGTAGAGGATCTTGTAGGTGATGTTCACCCCGGCGGCCACCGCCTGGCGGATCGCCAGCGAGCCGCTGTGGAAGTAGGTGCCGTCGCCCAGGTTCTGGAACACGTGCGGGGTATCGGTGAACGGCGCCTGCCCGGCCCAGGTCACGCCTTCGCCGCCCATGTGGGTGAAGGTGTCGGTGCTGCGGTCCATCCAGGTCACCATGTAATGGCAACCAATACCGGCCAGCGCACGCGAGCCTTCCGGCACGGTGGTGGAGGTGTTGTGCGGGCAGCCCGAGCAGTAGTGCGGCACGCGCGGGAAGCTGGCGCGCGGCAACGCAAGCTCGGCTTCCTTTTCCTGCATCCACTGCAGGCGCTGCTCGATCGATTCGTTGTTGAAGAACTTCTGGATGCGGCGACCGATCACGCCGGCGATGGTGGCCGGGGTCAGTTCGCCGGTGGACGGCAGGATCCACTCGCCGCTCTCGTCGTACTTGCCGACGATGGACGGGCGCTGGCCCCAGCTGGCCGGCCAGTTGAAGAACTGCTCCTTCATCTGGCGCTCGATGAAGGCACGCTTCTCCTCCACCACGATGATGTCTTCCAGCCCCTGCGCGAAGCGGGCGATGCCCTGCGGTTCCAGCGGCCAGGTCATGCCGACCTTGTACACGCGGATGCCGATGTCGGCGCAGGCCGCTTCGTCCAGACCCAGGTATTCCAGCGCCTGCAGCACGTCCAGGTAGCTCTTGCCGGTGGTGACGATGCCCAGCCGCGCGCGCGGCGCGTCCATCACCACCTTGTCGATGCCATTGGCGCGGGCAAAGGCCTGCGCGGCCTTCACCGCATAGCGGTGCAGGCGCATCTCCTGGTCCAGCGGCGGGTCCGGCCAGCGGATGTTGAGGCCGCCGACGGGCATGTCGAAGTCTTCGGGCAGCACGATGCGCCGCGCCAGCGGATCGACTTCCACCGAAGCCGACGATTCCACCGTTTCGGCGATGGTCTTGAAGCCGACCCAGCGCCCGGTGTAACGGCTCATTGCCCAGCCGAGCAGGCCCATGTCCAGGATGTCCTGCACGCCGGCCGGGTTCAACACCGGCATCATCGCGCTGACGAACTCGTCTTCGCTGCCATGCGGCAGGGTCGAGCTGCGGCAGGCATGGTCATCGGCGGCCAGCGCCAGCACGCCGCCGTATCGCGAAGTGCCGGCGGCATTGGCGTGCTTGAAGACGTCACCGCAGCGGTCCACGCCCGGCCCCTTGCCGTACCACATGCCGAACACGCCCTGCACGTTGGCGCCGGGGAACAGGTTGGTCTGCTGCGTGCCCCAGACCATGGTGGCGCCCAGATCTTCGTTCAGGCCGGGGGTGAACTTCACCTTGGCCGCTTCCAGGTGCTTGCGTGCGCGCCACAGTTCCAGGTCGAAGCCGCCCAGCGGGCTGCCGCGGTAGCCACTGACGAAGCCGGCGCTGTCGATGCCTTCGGCGGCATCGCGCAGGCGCTGCATCAGCGGCAGCCGCACCAGCGCCTGCACGCCACTCAGGTAGATCCGCCCCTCGTTGCGGGTGTACTTGTGGTCGAGCGTGTAATCACGGTCGATCAGGTCGGCGGAAGAGGGCGAAGTGAGTTGCGCGGTACTGGTCATGGCTGGCCCGGTGAGGATCGGCTGGCACCGGCCCTGCGTGGGGCAGGGCGGGAAAGGCGCGGATTGTAACAGTGGGGGCGTGGTGGCCCGGCACTCGCATCGGCGGCCGTGCAGGGGTTAGGATCGGGGAGTGGGGGGTTGTTGTTTCAACCAGGGGGAAGTCTGATGTCCGTTTCATTGAAGTGGTTGGCCAGCGCCGTGCTGGCCTTGGGCGTGGCCAACGCATGGGCCGCGCCGGCGCTGCCAGCGCCGCAGGAGTTCTACTTCGACACCGATGCCGCGGCTGCACCGATGGTGGTGGCCCAGGGGGAAGGTGACGATCTGGTGGCCCAGCTGATGAAGCAGCGCGAGCGCGGCCGCAAGGTGCTGGAAGCCAACATACAGCTGGCATCGGTGGCGATCGGCATGGGCCGCACCGAGCTGGGCGAGAAGCTCTATCGCGACGCACTGGCCGATACCACGCCGCAGAGCGCAGCGGGCCGGGGCGTACGCTGGAACTACGGTTGGGACCTCATGCGCCAGGGCCAGCCGTTGGGCGCGCTGGAACAGTGGCTGTCGGCCACCAGCAGCCAGTACACCAACCCCAGCTGGGTGCCGCCCACCTTCGCGCTGGCGCTGTGGCGTGCCGGCCAGCAGCAGGAAGCGGTGAAGTGGTATGCCGCTGCCGTGCGCACCGAGCCCACGCAGTGGAGCGACAGCAGCCGCTACGCCGAACTGCTGCCGGGCTGGCGCGACGACGAACGGGCCAGCCTGGCCGAAGTGCAGCAGGCCTGGGCGGCCGCACCGCCGGCCTGGCCCTGAACCTGCTGAACCTCGCTGATGGCGTTTGATGCGTTCGCACTGATCCTGGCCATGCTGGGGTTGGGCATGTTGTTCGCGCGCCTGCGCGCATTGCCGGAAACCGCGCCGGAAACGCTGAACAAGGTGGTGCTGTACGTCTGCCTGCCGGCCGCGGTGCTGACCTACGTGCCGCGCCTGCACCTGGATGCCAGCCTGCTGGGCCTGATGGCCACGCCCTGGTTGCTGATGCTGGCCACCTGGGCGCTGGTCAGCCTGGCCACGCGGGTGTTTGGTTTCGCCCGCGATGTGCACGCCGTGCTGCTGATCTGTGTGGCGCTGGCCAATTCCAGCTTCATCGGCTACCCGATGGTGCGTGCGCTGCTGGGTGACGCGGCGCTGCCGTATGCGGTGGTGTACGACCAGTTCGGAACGTTCCTGCTGCTGTCGACGTTCGGTCTGCTGGTGCTGGCCCGCTACAGCGGCGACCGGCCGCCCACCGCGCGGCAGGTACTGGGGCGGATCGCACGCTTTCCGCCGCTGTGGGCACTGGTCTTCGCCCTGCTGCTGATGCCGGCGCAGCCGCCGGCCTGGATCGGCACCGCGCTGAAGCAACTGGCCGATGCGATGCTGCCGCTGGTGATGCTGGCGGTGGGCCTGTCGATCCAGTTGCGCCTGCGCCGCGAAGAGCTGAAGCCGCTGGCCGTGGGCCTGCTGCTGAAGCTGCTGGTGCTGCCGGCGCTGGCCCTGCCGCTGTCGTGGCTGTTGGGCATGCAGGGCCTGATGCTGCAGGCCAACGTACTCGAATCGGCCATGCCGACCATGATCACCGCCGCCGCGCTGGCGATCTCGCACCGCCTGGCGCCGCGGTTGGCGGCCGCGCTGGTGGGCTACGGCATCGTGCTGTCGCTGGTCACCCTGCCGGCATGGATGTGGGTACTGGGGTGAGGTTGTGTGGCAGGGCTTGCAGCCCTGCACCCGCTGTAGAGTCGAGCCATGCTCGACTGAAGCAACGGCAAAAGCTGGCATTCCGTGGGGGGCGGGGTGGTGTGGGTAGGCGGGACACGCCGTAAACCCTTCCATGGGGGCTTGTAGGCGCCATCCATGGCGCCTGCGGTCCCGCCTACCCACACCGCCCCACCTCCGACAGTTTCCTGCGATCTGCCGGAACGACACGGGATCTGATCTGCTCTGGTAGGTGTCGACCTTGGTCGACACGGTAGATCCACGCCATGCGTGGATGCGAGCGAAGCGACCCGCTTCTGCTCTTGCTCTTCTTTTTCTTCTCCGTGGCTGACCGCGCACGGAAGCTGTCAGAGGGTCGGGCGGGTTGGGTTCGCGGGACCGCAGGCGCCATGGATGGCGCCTACGAGCCTACAAGGACGTACTTGCGGCGTGTCCCGCGAATCCAACCCGCCCGGCCCAGACACATGATCCGCATTTCGCGACCAACCACCCCTGCCACGAGGGGCTGCGCCGTTGGCCGATAACCCTTCAGTCGTCCGCAGACACCGTCCGCCCCGACGCCCATTCGCGCAATGCCGACACCTGTTCGGCCATGAGCACCGACAACGGGCGCGTGGCCCGCAGCTCGGTCATCAGCAGCTCGGTATCCAGCGGACGGCCCTCGGCATGGGCCGAATACAGGCCAGCCACGATCGCCTGCTCGATCTCGGCACCCGAGAACCCGTTCGCGGCCGCGGCCAGCGCCGGCAACGCGAAATCATCGGGATTCAATTGGCGCCGCCCCAGGTGCAGGCGCAGCAGTTCCACGCGCACATCCGGCGCGGGCAGGTCGACGAAGAAGATCTCGTCGAAGCGGCCCTTGCGCAGCAGCTCGGCCGGCAGTTCATGCACCTGGTTGGCGGTGGCCACGATGAACACCGGGGCCTTGCGCTCGGCCATCCAGGTCAGCAGGTAGCCCAGCACGCGGCGCGACACGCCGCCATCTTCGCCGCCACTGGCCAGGCCCTTCTCGATTTCATCCATCCACAGCACGCACGGCGCCAGCTGCTCGGCCGAGGCCAGCGCCTGGCGCAGGTTGGCCTCGGTTTCGCCGTGGTACTTGTTGTACAGCGCGCCCACGTCCAGGCGCAGCAGCGGCACGCCGAAGCCGGCGGCGGTGGCCTTGGCCAGCATCGATTTGCCGCAGCCCTGCACGCCCAGCAGCAGCATGCCGCGCGGCGGGTCCAGCCCGGCCGGGGCAGACCCGGCAATGAAGGCCACCCGGCGCTGGTTGATCCAGCGCTTGAGCCGGTTGGCACCGGCCACATCGCCGAAGCGCGCACTGTCGTGTTCGAAGAACAGGTGGCCGCTGCGGTTCAGCAGCTCGAACTTCAGCCGCGCCAGCTGCGGCAGGTCGTCGTCGCGCAGCGCGCCGTCGGCGTAGATCAGCTGCCGGGCAATGCGCCGCGCATCGACCAGGCTCAGCCCCTGCAGGTTCTTCAGGATCTTCTTCACCGCCTCGCTGTCCACTTCCACGCGGCGGCCGCCGTGTTCGCGGGCGTAGGCATCGGCCTCTTCGCGCAGCATCTTCAGCAGCGCGTTGGCGTCGGGCAGGCGCGGGTTGAAGCGCACCGCCAGGGCTTCCAGTTCGGCCGGCAGTTCCACCTTCGCGCCGATCAGCACCAGCACGTGCGGCTGGCTGTGGCGGCGCTGGATCAGGTCGCGCAACGCCCGCTGGTGGCTGGCATAGCCCAGGTAGGGGTGGAAATCGAGCAGCAGGTAGATGCCGCGCTGTTCGGCCTGGCGGATCATCTGCAGCGCCGCGCTGGCGTCCGGCGGCCCCACCGCCTCGTCCTCGCGTTCCAGGTCGATGCGGCGCAGGCCCTCGGTGATGGACCAGCGGTGCAGGGCACGCCAGACATGCATCAGCGTCTGCCGGAACAGTTCGACGATGCGACCCTCATCCTGGGTCTCGATCACGATCAAGGGCGTGTTGGCGCGGATCAGCGCGCTCAGGTCCTGCAGTTCGCTCATGCGGGTTCGATCCTTCGGGGGCGCCACGATAGCAAAGGCCGGGGCCGGGGTTCAGCACAGCGCTACCTTCCGTCACGGGCGCCGGTGTACGCTCGGGGCACATACCCGGAAGCGAGGCTGGCATGAAGACGATCCTGGTGGCCGGTTCCAAGGGCGGGGTGGGCAAGACCACCGTCGCCACCCACCTGGCCGCATACGCGGCATTGCAGGGCAAGGCCACGGTGATCGCCGATGCCGACCCGCAGGGCTCCAGCACGCGCTGGGCCCAGCGCCGGGCCGGGCTGGAAAGCGCGGTGCTGCCGATCGACGTGTACCGCAAGAAGCAGTGGGCGCAGAAGCTGCCCGACGGCACAGATACCGTCATCATCGATGCACCGGCCGGCGCGCTGGCCGACGATATCCCCCATTTCCTGGACGCCGCCGATGCCGTGGTGGTGCCGGTACTGCCCTCTGCGCTGGACATCGAAGCCATCGTCGGCTTCCTCAACAGCCTGGTCGGCAACCCGCGCGTACACAGCCGCAGGCTGCCGGTGGGGCTGGTGCTGAACCGTACCAAGCCGTGGACCCAGACGTCGCAGCAGGCCTTGCAGATGTTGGCCGAATGGCCCTACCCGGTAGTCACGCAGCTGCGCGACAGCCAGAGTTATGTGGTCATGACCGGCCTGGGCCGCAGTCTGTTCGACTACCGTTCGGCGCAGGTGCGCGAGCACCAGGCCGACTGGGAACCGCTGCTGGCCTGGCTGAAACTGTAAGGCTGGTGTTCTTCCTTCCTGTGTCACTCCCGTAGGCCAATGGAAAACTGCAATGCGTGAACTGATCCTGCTGCGCCATGCCCATGCCGAACCGGCCACCCCTGGCCAGGCTGACCTTGACCGGCCGTTGTCGCCGGTGGGGCTGGCCGAGGCCGAAGCCGCCGGCAAGTGGCTGAAGGACAACAACCTGCTGCCCGACTGTGTGCTGTGCTCGCCGGCGCGGCGCACCCGCGAAACGCTGGAAGCGGTGATGGCGGCCATCGGCTATGTCGAAAAGCGCCTGGAAGACAGTGTCTACGAGGCCACCCCCGGCACCCTGGCGGCGCTGGTCGATGACCGCCGCGACCTGGACCGGCTGCTGATCGTCGGCCACAACCCGGGCCTGGAACGGCTGGTGGCCCTGATGACCGAAGGCACCAGCAGCGACTACCGGGGCATGCCGCCGGCGGGCGTGGCGGTGCTGGGCTTCCCCCGCGAGGCCAGCATCGAGCCCGGTGTGGCCAGCTTGAACGCGTTCTGGTGGCCGTGAAGCCATGAGCCTGGCGTTGCCGGGCCGCTGCCTGCTGGCCTGGCTGCTGCTCCCCGGCGCAGCCTGGGCCGGGGTGCCGGCGCCCTCTACCCCCACCTCCCTGCCGCCGGTGGTGAGCGAAGCCCGGCGCACGATGCTGCTGGACCTGGAACGCTCGCAGATCGGCTTCGAGGTGCGCTCGCGGCTGGGCCAGCGCATCGAAGGCGTGTTTCCGCATTTCGAAGGGCGGGTGGACGTGCTGTCCGACGGTCGCCACCAGGTGCACCTGAAGATGTTCACCCGCACCGTGGAAATTCCCGGCAAGGAACGCTACACCGGCTGGATGCGCGGACCCGAATTCTTCGATGCCGGGCGCTATCCCTTCGTCGAATTCGACTCGCTGCCGTACTGGCCGGAAACGGTCGAACGTGGCGGTGAGATCCAGGGCCGGCTGACCCTGCGCGGCGTCAGCCATCCTGAATCGCTGCGGGTAGAGAAGGCGGAATGTGGCCGACCCGGCTATGATTGCGATGTCGTCAGCCGCGGTACCGTGCAACGAGGCCGGTACGGCATGGACAGCTGGCAGCTTGCCTTGAGTGACCGAGTGACTTTCGTATTGCGCGCGCGCCTGAGCGAGGCGTCCAAACCGTGAATTTCCTGTTGCGCGTGGTAGCGCTGGCAACGGTGTTGCTGGGCAGCGGGTGTGCGTCGTTGTCGCACGCCCAGCGTGACCGTGCCGAGGCCATCGCCGTGCAGGCGCGCTCGACCCAGGTCGATTGCCAGCGCGCCGACCGCTGCGCGCAGGATTCACCGCTGCGCGCCCTGGCCGGCCGTGCCTTCAGCGAATCCACCGATACCCAGCCGCGGCACTACGCCACCCTGCTGGACGAGGGCGAGGGCGCGCTGGTGGCGCGCCTGAACCTGATGCGCAGCGCTACCCGCAGCATCGACCTGCAGACCTACATCTTCGACAAGGACGACAGTGCGCGCCTGGTCATCGACGAACTGCTGGCCGCCGCCCGGCGCGGGGTGAAGGTGCGGGTGCTGATCGACCAGCTGTCGGCCATCTCCGACCTGCAGATCCTGGGCGCGCTGTCCGGCGCCCACCAGAACTTCCAGCTGCGGGTGTACAACCCGACCTTCGGCAAGGCGCGGTTGAATTACTTCGACTACGCCGGTAGCGTTCTGTGCTGCTTCCGCCGCTTCAACCAGCGCATGCACAACAAGCTGCTGGTGATCGACGACGCCATCGGCGTGGTGGGCGGGCGCAACTACCAGGACGACTATTACGACTGGGACCGCGAATACAACTTCCGCGACCGCGATGTGCTGATTGCCGGCCCCGAAGCGCGCGCCATGGCCGCCAACTTCGATGCGTTCTGGCGTGCCCCGCGCAGCGTGCCGGCCGAGCGCCTGAACGATGTCGGCCGCACCCTGCTCAACGAGGGCGTGCCGACGTTGCCGCCCGCGCAGTTCCGCCGCCCCGAACGGGTGGAGCGGGTCAGCGAGGAGGCCAACGACCAGGGCTTCATCACCCGCAGCTTCGTGGACACCGCACTGCCGGTAGCCTCGGTGCGCTACGTGGCCGACCTGCCGCGCAAGCACCGCCGCGAGCGTGCCGACGCGCCCCTGGCCGGCCAGCACGTGACCGAACCGCAGCTGGACAACCTGATTGCCGGTGCGCAGAAGGAAGTGATCCTGCAGACCCCGTACCTGGTGCTGTCCAAGCCGGCGCAGGCGCTGTTCCGCGACCTGCGCAAGCGGCCCGAACCGCCGCGCATCGTGGTGTCCAGCAACAGCCTGGCGGCCACCGACAACCCCATCGTCTATGCGCTGTCGTACAAGTACAAGCGGCGCAACATGCGCGAACTGGGCTTCAATATCTTCGAATACAAGCCGTTCCCGCTGGATGCGCCGGTGGACTACCGCAACCTGCTGCCCGATCCGATCGCCGGCACGGGCAGCGAGGCGAGCGGGCGCAGCAGCCTGATCGGTGGCAGCGCGGCTGGCAGCAATGCTGGCGGCAACGATGCGCCGCCGGCGCCGCAGGTGGACAGCGAGCCGGTGCGCCGGGTCAACCCGCGGCTGGGCAGTGCCTACGAAAACGGCCGTGCGCGCCGTCGCGCCGCCGGCAGCGAGGTGGAAACCCGCCTGCTGCGTACTGAAACACGCCCCTCGTTCCTGGGCAGCAAGGCCGTGAACAAACCCCTGCCCGTGACCCGCAAGGGCGCGCGCATGGGCCTGCACGCCAAGTCGCTGGTGGTCGACCGCCGCATCGGCGTGGTCGGTACCCACAACTTCGACCCGCGCAGCGAGAACTACAACACCGAAGGCGCGGTGATCATCGACGACCCGGTGTTCGCCGAACAGCTGGCGCAGAGCATCCTGCGCGACACCCACCCGCAGAACGCGTGGACGGTGGCGCCGCGCACCAAGCCGCCGGTGTTGTCCGGGCTGAACTACAGCGTGGGCAAGGCCTCCGAAGCCTTGCCCATCCTCGATTTCTGGCCGTGGCGCTATGCCACCGACTACGAGTTCCAGCCCGGCCCCGACTGCCCGCAGCCGTTGCCGCGGCAGAGCCCGGATTTCCATACGTGTTATGTGGCCGTGGGTGACTTCCCGGAAGTCAACGTCGGCCCGAAGTGGTTGCTGGTGCGCATGCTGACCGCATTCGGCGCCGGTCTCGTTCCCATTCTCTGAAGGTGCCCCATGCCGCAGGTGTTCCGCGAAGCCGTCTCGATCGACCAGCTCAATGCGCTCAGCCGCAACACCGCCATCCAGTCGCTGGGCATCGTCTTCAGCGCCGCCGGTGAGGACTGGCTGCAGGCCACCATGCCGGTGGACGAACGCACCCGCCAGCCATACGGCATCCTGCACGGTGGCGCCTCGGTAGTGCTGGCCGAAACCCTGGGCAGCAGCGCCGGCAACCTGTGCGTGGATACCGCCAAGCAGATCTGCGTGGGCCTGGAGATCAACGCCAACCACGTGCGCGCAGTGCGCTCGGGCACCGTCACTGGCACGGCGCGTGCGCTGCACGTGGGCCGCAGCACCCAGCTGTGGGAAATCCGCATTGAAGACGAGCAGGGCAAGCTGGTGTGTGTGTCCCGCCTGACCCTGGCGGTGGTTGCAGCAGGCCACGGCTGAGCCCGGTGGCCGCGGTGCCTTCCAGCGCAGCGTTGCCGCTGCGCATCGTGTCCAGCGGCGCCTGGCTGCCGCGCCGGCGCATCGCCTCGACCGTGTTCGACCAGCGCTGGAACAAACCGGCGGGCTGGGTCGAACGCCACAGTGGCGTAGCCAGCCGCGCCCATGCCGATGCAGACGAGCGTGCCTCGTGGATGGGCGCGCAGGCCGCGCGCGATGCGCTGCAGCGGGCCGGGCTGGGGTTGGGCGACATCGACTGCATCATTTCCGCGTGCGGGGTGATGGAACAGGCCATTCCCTGCCAGGCCGTGCTGATCCAGCGGGCGCTTGGGCTGGGCGACAGCGGCGTGCCTTCCTTCGATGTGAATGCCACCTGCCTGGGCTTCGTGGTGGCGCTGGAAATGGCCGGCAGCCTGCTGGCGTTGCAGCGCTACCGGCGCGTGCTGATCGTGTGCAGTGATATTCCCAGCGCCGGGCTCGACCCCGATGACCCGTTGACCGCGCCGTTGTTCGGCGATGGCGCCGTGGCGGTGCTGGTCGAACGTGCCAGCGACGACCAGGCATCGGCCCTGCTGGCCACGCGCCTGCGCAGCTACGGCGATGGCGCAGCGTTGTGCCAGGTGCCGACCTGCGGCACCGGCATGCGCCTGCACGATGGGCCCGAGGCCTACCGCGCCGCGCACTACTTCCAGATGCAGGGCCGCGCGCTGTACCGCGAGGCGGCGCGGCGCCTGCCGGGTTTCCTGCAGGACCTGCTGGCCAGCGCCGGCATCGACCTGCAGGGCTGCGATGTGATCGTGCCGCACCAGGCCAGCGGCCAGGCCCTGGACCACCTGCAGCGGGTGCTGGGCCTGCCGCCGCAGCGGCTGGTGCGCATCCTGGCCGAGCACGGCAACCAGTTGGCGGCATCGCTGCCGATGGCCCTGCACCAGGCCCTGCTCGATGGCCGCCTGGTGCGCGGCGGGCACGCCCTGCTGATCGGTACGGGGGCCGGCCTGGCCCTGGGTGGCGCGGTGCTGCGCTACTGATGGCGCGCGTCTTGGTCACCGGCGCCAGCGGTTTCATCGGCCAGCACGTGGCACGCGCGCTGGCCCGCGACGGCTGGCAGGTACGCGCCAGTGGCCGCGATCTGGCCCGCCTGCAGCCGCTTGCACTGGACGGCATCGAAGCCTGGCCCGGCGATCTGGCGCAGGCGCCGCTGCAGCCCCTGCTGCAGGGCTGCCAGGCCGTGGTGCACTGCGCGGCGTTGTCCCAGCCGTGGGGCCCGGCGGCAGACTTCCAGCGTGCCAATGTGCTGGTCACCCAGCGCCTGCTGCAGGCCGCACAGGCGGCCGGCGTGGACCGCTTCGTCCACCTGGGCTCGCCCAGCATCTATTTCCGCTTCGCCGACCAGTACAACGTGGGCGAAGCGTTCCAGCCGCCGGCGCGCTGGATCACCGACTACGCGCGCAGCAAGTGGGAATCGGAACAGGCCGTGGCCAGCGCCGCAGGGCAGGGCCTGCACACGCTGGTGCTGCGCCCGCGCGCGGTGTTCGGGCCAGGCGACCGCGCCATCCTGCCGCGCCTGCTGGCCGTGGCCGCCGCTGGCCGCTTCCCGTTGATCCATGCGGGCCGCGCGATGATCGACGTGACCCCGGTGGACGATGCCGTGCAGGCAGTGCGCTGCGCCCTGCGCGCCGGCCACGCATGCGCAGGCCGCGCCTACAACATCAGCGCCGGCGAACCGGTGGCCGTGCGCGCGCTGGTGCAGGGGCTGTTCCAGGCGATGGGGCTGCAGGTGCAGCTGCGCAACGTGCCGCGCCGCGTCGCGCTGGCTGCCGCCGGCGTTGCCGAGACACTGGCCCGGCTGCGCCCGGGCTGTCCCGAACCACGCCTGACCCGCTACGGCGTGGGCGTGCTGGGCTATTCGCAGACCCTGGATATCAGCGCCGCACGGCGTGATCTGGGCTACCAGCCGCAGGTGGGCGTGCAGGCCGCATTGCAGCAGTTCGCCGACCACTGGCACCGCAGCGGAGGGCGCGATGCTGCGCTTTGAGTGGGAACTGCTGGAAGCCGGCCACTGCGTGCACCGGCAGCGGGCGGTGCGCCAGGGGGCCAGCTGGCGTCGCTGCGAATTCCCCGCGCTGGTGGCACTGCTGCGCCACCCGCAGCGCGGCTACCTGTTGTTCGACACCGGCTATTCCGACGCCTTCCTGCAGGCCACCGCGCGCTTTCCCGAGCGCCTGTACCGGTGGGTCACGCCGGTGCACCTGGCCCCCGGCCAGAGCGTGCGCGCACAACTGCAGCAGCGTGGCATCGGCACCGATCAGATCCACCAGGTGGTGCTGTCGCACCTGCACGGCGACCACGTTGGTGGCGTACTCGATTTTCCCGGCGTGCCGCTGCTGTGTTCGCGCGCCGCCTGGCAGGACCAGGCCGCACGCGGTCGCCTGCGCGCGCTCAGCGTGGGCCTGCTGCCCGCACTGACCCGCGATGCCGCCCCGCGCATGCGCTGGCTGGAAGAACTGCCGGAAGTGGACCTGCCGGCTGCGTTCGCCGCCTTCGGCAAGGGGCGCGACGTGCTGGGCGATGGCAGCCTGCTGGCAGTACCGCTGCCCGGCCACGCGGTGGGCCAGCATGGGCTGCTGTTTGAAGGGGCCGACGGCCGCCCGGTGTTCCTGGTGGCCGATGCAGCGTGGTCCAGTGGCGCCATCGCCGATGGCGTGCCGCCGCCGCGCCTGGTCACCGCCCTGCTGGGCCACACCGGCGCCTACCGCCAGACCCTGCAGCGCCTGCAGCACGTCGGCCGGCAGGTGGATGACCTGCAACTGGTGCCCGCGCATTGCGGGCAGTGGCGGCCGCGCGCGCGACGGTAGCGTCGAGCTTGCTCGACTGCCCTTCGCGGCCCGGTTGATTCCGCGCCAGAAGCCGTCGATCAAGCTCCACCCCACCGCCATACGGCGCCGTCAACAGGACACCGTGTTCCTGCCCATGGCCCCCGTCAATAGGACTTATGGCCGAAATCGGCTGGCAGCGATGGCAGCCCTCCGGTATCGTTCGCGGATGACTTCCCCCACTCCGGCCCCCCGCGGCGGCGTGGCGCGTGTGTGCCGTTACCTGTACCGCGTACCGCTGCTGTTGGTCCATATCTTCGTGTTCCTGCCGCTGACCCTGATCGGCATGCTTCCGCCGTGGGCCGATATCCGTGTCGGCCAGGTCCGGCTGGGCGCCAAGGTGGTGAACCTGTGGCAGGGCGGGCTGATGTGGATCTTCGGCTTCCGCCTGTCACGGGTGGGCGAGCCGTTGCCCGGCGCCGTGCTGTTCGTCGCCAACCACGTCAGCTGGGTCGATATCAGCATTCTGCACAGCCAGCGCATGATGGGCTTCGTGGCCAAGCGCGAAATCGCCAGTTGGCCGGTGGTGGGTTGGCTGGCCGCGCGTGGCCAGACCATCTTCCACCAGCGCGGCAACACCGAATCGCTCGGTGGCGTGATGCAGGTGATGGCCGAGCGCCTGCGCGAAGGCAAGGGCGTGGGTGTGTTCCCGGAAGGGCGTACCCGTGGCGGCCACGAAGTGGGTCCGTTCCACGCGCGCATCTTCCAGGCCGCGGTCGAAACCGGCGTGCCGGTGCAGCCGGTGGCGCTGATCTACGGCGCACACGGCAACGCGCAGACCATCGTGGCATTCGGCCCCGGCGAAAGTTTCTTCGCCAACTTCCTGCGCCTGCTGGGTGAACCGGCGCGGCGCGCGGAAGTGCACTTCCTGGCGCCGATCGGGGCGCAGGACCTGGAAGGCCGCCGGCGCATCGCCGAAACCTCGCGCGCGCGCATCGTCGCGGCCATGGAAACGGCGTAAGGCGGCGGTGGCCATAGACCCGCCACCGTCCCTGTCGGCTGTACCGCCGATGCTCACTGCGGCCGATTACCAGCCGCCGCGCTGGCTGCGCAACCCGCACCTGCAGTCCATGCTCAGTTCCAGCCGCATGCGCCTGCAGCGCGGCCTGCTGCTGCTGGCCGCCACCGGTGCGGTCAGTGAAGAACTGATCCTGGACGGCGGCGATGGCGTGCGCCTGCAGGGCTGGCACAACTACATCGAAGGGCGCGAGCCCAAGGGCATGGCCCTGCTGCTGCACGGCTGGGAAGGCAGCGCCGAATCCAGCTACATGCGCATGGCGGCCGCGCGCATGATTGAAGAAGGGTTCGACGTGGTGCGGCTGAACTTCCGCGACCACGGCAACACCCATCACCTCAATCCCGGCATTTTCCATTCCAACCGCATCGACGAAGTGGTGCAGGCCACTGGCGATATCGCGCGGCGCTGGCCGGGGCTGCCGCTGGTGGCGGCCGGCTATTCGCTGGGCGGCAACTTCGTGCTGCGCCTGGCCCTGCGCGCGCCCGCCGCCGGCGTGCCGCTGCTGCAGGTGGCCTCGGTCTGTCCCGTGCTGGACCCGGCCCTGACCATGGAAAGCATCGAGAACGGCCCGGCCATGTACGACTGGTACTTCCGCCGCAAGTGGGCCGGCTCGCTGCGCCGCAAGCGCGATCTGTTCCCCGAACTGAGCGACTGCGACGACCGCGTGCTGAAGCTGGACATCCGCGCGCTCACCGCCTGGCTGGTGGAACGGCATACCGATTTCGGCTCGCTGCAGGCCTATTTCGACGGCTATTCCATCGCCGGCGACCGCCTGTCCACGCTGCAGGTGCCGGCCGATATCCTGATGGCCCAGGACGATCCGGTCATTCCGTACTCCACCTTCGGCAACTGGCAGTTGCCGCAGCAGGCACGGCTGGAAACCGCGTGCTGGGGTGGCCACTGCGGGTTCCTGGAAAACTGGCGTGGCGATGGCTTTTCCGAACGCTGGGTGGCCCAGCGCCTGCGCCGGGTACTGGGCGGCTGAACCGGCAGCACCGCGCGGCCCGCTACAATGCGGGTTTGCACTTGAACCGGACCGCCATGCAAGACCAGATCATCCAGGCGCTGCGCCAGAACCAGGCCGACCAGGCCGTGCAGCTGGCCCAGGCGTGGACCCACGACGAACCGGGCCAGGCCCAGGCCCACCGCTGGCTGGCGCTTGCGCTGCAGCAGCAGGGCCAGCCGCAGGCCGCGCTGGACGCGCTGCAGCAGGCACTGCAACTGGCCCCCGACGACGCCCAGCTGCACCTGCAGCAGGCCGGGCTGCTGCTGGCCCTGCGCCAGTTCGACGGTGTTGACGATGCGCTGCTGCGCACCACCGACCTGAACCCGAACGCGTTCCCTGCCTATCTGATGCAGGCCCACCTGGCCATCAGCCGCAACGACTTCGATGAAGCGCAGCGCCTGTCCACCCTGGCCGGCCGGCTGGAGCCGGATCATCCGGAACTGCTGACCATCGATGGCATGGTGGCGCTGCGCCGCGGCGATGCCGACCGCGCGCTGGCCCTGCTGTCGGCCGCGGGCCAGGCCCTGCCGGATGACCCGCGCGTGCTGTACGCGCTGGGCTTTGCCTACCTGGGCAAGGACATGCTGGCCTTCGCCGAACAGGCCTTCCGCCGCGTGCTGCTGCTGAACCCGGCCATCACTTCGCTGCATGGCCTGGTGGTGCAGCTGGCGCTGCGCCAGGGCAACCTGGACGCCGCCGCCGAAGCCATGCAGGTCGCCCTGCAGCAGCCGTCGCTGGACGTGCCGCCGATGCGCCGCCTGGCCGGTGAGCTGTCGCTGCGCAGCGGCCAGCCGCTGCAGGCACTGGAACACCTGCTGCCGCTGCTGGATTCCCAGCCCGAAGACCGCCAGGTGCTGCAGCTGCTGCTGATGGCCTGGCAGCGACTGGGCCGCGAAGAAGAAGCGCGCGCACGCCTGGACGCGGTGCTGGAGGCGAATGCTTCGCTGCACGACCCGTGGCTGGCCCGCCTGGCCGTGGAAGAAGTGGGCAGCGATGCCGCCGTGGCCGTGGTCGAGCGCTGGATCGCCGCCATGCCTGCGCACCTGCCGGCACTGGAAGCACGCATGCGCCTGCACGACATGGCCGGCCAGCACGCCGAGGCTGAAGCGGTGGCCGAACGCATCGTGGCGCTGGAACCGGGCCGGGTGAGTGCCGAAACCCGCCTGATCGACGGCCTGATGCAGCGTGACCCCGACGCCGCCATCGCCCGTGTGCAGGCGCTGATCGGCCAGGCAGGCGAGGGCGCGCAGAGCGACCTGCGTACCTGGCTGGGCGAAGTACAGGACCGCGCCGGCAAGCCGGCCGATGCCCTGCGCACCTGGTTGGCCCTGCAGACCGAGCAGGCCCCGCAGCGCCTGCCGCTGCCGCCGCAGGCCAAGGCGCCGCCCAGCTGGCCGGCGCTGGCCGAGATTGACGAGGCAACGCGCCAGAGCGGTTCGGCGCCGATCTTCCTGTGGGGTGCACCGGGTTCGGGCGTGGAACGGGTTGCCACGGGTCTGGCGGCCGCCAGCCCGGTGCTGCGCAGCGATCGCTACACCAACACCCCGCCCGACGATGCCTTCCAGAACTACCACACCCTGCAGGACCTGGCGTCGGGCGTGCTGACCCCGGAACGCCTGGTGCAGCGCTGGCGCGAGCAGTTGCCGGCGCGTGGCGTGGAAGATGACACCATCATCGACTGGCTGCTGTGGTGGGACAACGCGCTGCTGTGGTCGCTGCGCCCGCAGTTGCCGCAGGGCCGCCTGCTGGTGGTGCTGCGCGACCCGCGCGACATGTTGCTGGACTGGGTGGCCTACGGCTCGGCCGCGCCGCTGGCGATGACCTCGCTGGCCGAGGCCGCCGAGTGGCTGGCGCGTGCGCTGGCCCAGGTGGCCAGCCTGCACGAGGACGATCTGTACCCGCACGTGCTGCTGCGCATCGATGCCATCGGCAATGATCCGCGCGCGATGGCGGCCATGCTGGAACAGTTGTTCGAGCGGCCGATGCCGGTGGCCCCGCAGCTGGGTGCACCGCGCTTCCCGCCGGGCCACTGGCGCGTCTACCGCGACGTGATGAATGCCGCCTTCGCCCAGCTCACCCCGGTCGCGGTGCGCCTGGGTTACCCGGAAGAATAAGGAGAGCCTGATGCAACTGAGCAGCCACAGCCTGGTCAACGGCGCCCCGGTGCCGCGCGAATTCGCCGCCGGCGATGCCAATGGCTTCGCGCCGGACCGCAACCCGCACCTGGCCTGGAGCGAGGTGCCGGCCGGCACCCGTTCCTTCCTGCTGGTGTGTGTGGACCCGGATGTTCCCACGGTGCCGGAAACCGTCGGCCGCAGCGACATGACCGTGCCGCGCGACCAGCCGCGCTGCGATTTCGTGCATTGGGTGATGGCCGATATTCCGGCCGACGTGCACGAGATCGCTGCCGGCAGCTGCAGCGATGGCTTCGTGGTGAAGGGCAAGACCGCGCCCACCGGCCCGGTCGGCAGCCGCCAGGGCGTGAACGATTTCACCGGGTGGTTTGCCGGCAATCCGGACATGGCCGGCGATTACCTGGGCTACGACGGCCCGTACCCGCCGTTCAACGACGAGCGCGTGCATCGCTACTTCTTCCGCGTGTTCGCCCTGGACGTGGCCAGCCTGGACCTGCCGCAGCGCTTTACCGCGGCCGACGCCTACCGCGCGATGCACGGCCACGTGCTGGCCGAAGCCGCGCTGCACGGCACCTACACGCTGAACCCCGCGCTGTAAGCCCGACCGCGCGCCCGTAGAGTCGAGCTTGCTCGACTTGGGCCCCCGTAGAGTCGAGCCATGCTCGACTACGCTCTCTGTAGAGTCGAGCCATGCTCGACTGCATGAGAAGCAGTCGAGCAAGCTCGACGCTACTTATTTCTTCTCGATGGCCGACTCGACCACCATGTCCAGCACGTATGCCTGCGACGGTGCATCGGCCGGCGGGTTCTTCACTGCGTAGCGCTTCACCCGCACCACGTTGCGCACGCCGTCTTCATGCGTGTAGCCCTCGATGTTGCCGTAGAAGTTCTCGAACGCGCCCGGGGTGCCCTGCTTCAGGCCCTTGTCGTCGAACTTCACTTCACGCACCTGCAGGCACTGGTAGTCCGGAATCAGCGGGTGCGAGCACTTGGCGGTCTTCGCTGCCACTTCCAGGAACACCGTTTCGCCCGGCCCGCCGTAGCGCGTTTCCGCGGTGGGTTCGGCCGCGAACACCAGCACGTCGCCCTTGGCGGTGGTCAGGGTCAGGCTGCCGTCGGCACCCTGGGCGGTCTTCAGTTCACCCTGCAGGCGGCTCGACACGGCTTCATCCAGCGCCATCACCGCAGCGTCGGTGCAGGCCATCTGGGTCGATGCCATCGGGCTGATCGTCAGCGTGCCCTCGGCCAGGGTGTAGCTGCCGCCCATGCGGTTGCAGGTATTGCTGATCGACACGCGGCCGTCGGCGAAATCCAGCGTGACCGGCGCGTCGCTGCGGGCGAACAGTGCGTCGATGCGTGCGCCGTCGGCGCCGGTGGCCTGCTGCAGGCGCCAGTGCTGGCTCTGCAGGCGCTGCGCATCCAGATGGGCCACGGCCTTCTGGTCGCCAGCCTTGGCGGCCGCCGGGGCCAGGTCATCGCCGCCGGTGCCGGCCGGTGCGGTGGTCGGGGTCTGGCTGCAGGCGGCCAGCAGGGCCAGCGGCAGGAGCAGGGTAACGGTGCGCTTCATGGTGGATCTCCTTGGGAACCCGGATGCAAACGGATCACGGCCGGGCAGGGGGTTGGCCTGCCCCGGCGTCGTTCAGCTGCCGGACGGCAACCACAGCAGCAGCGCCGCGCCCAGCGCGATGCGGTAGAACGCGAACGCGGTGAAGCGGTGCGACTTGATATAGCCCAGCAGCCACTTCACTACGACGAAGCCGGTGATGACCGCGGCAACGAAGGCCACGCCCACGTCGGTCCAGTTCTCGCTGGCCAGCTTGCCTTCCTTGGCCAGTTCCAGGAACGCGTAGGCACTGGCGGCGAACATGGTGGGAATGCCCACCAGGAAGACGAATTCAGCGGCGGCCGCGCGCCGGCTCAAGCCCAGCAGCATGGCCAGGAAGATGGCCGAGGCCGAACGCGAGGTGCCGGGGAACACGCCGGCCACCACCTGCGCCAGGCCCACGCCGATGGCCACGGTCCAGGTTACCTGGTCGCGGTCGGGCAGGCGCGTGGTGTAGGCCTCCACCAGCAGCATCCAGATGCCACCGATGATCAGCGCCCAGGCCACCGGGCTGACCGTTTCCGGCAGCTCCCAGCCCAGCATGCGCACCGGCAGGCCGACCACGGCGGTCACCAGGAACGCGGCGCCCAGCTTGAACACGTAGTCGCGGTTCTCGCGCTGGCCCAGCCCGGTGGCCAGTTGCCACAGGCGCTGGCGGAACACCAGCACCACGGCCACGATCGCGCCGGCCTGGATGATGATGTTGAAGAAATCCGAACGCGGGCCCAGCCAGTGCTGGGCGATCAGCAGGTGGCCGGTGCTGGAGATCGGCAGGAACTCGGTCAGGCCTTCGAGGATGCCCAGCAGCAGGGCGGAGAGCAGGTCGTACATGGGCAGGGCAGGCACGTTCGGTGGCGGGAACAAGCCCGAGAGAATAGACCATCCCTGCCGCACCAAACGGGTGCGCGTGGGGCGCTGTGCACCCCTTTGGTGCGCACGGTCGTGCACCCCGCTGGGGCGTGCCATTGCAAATCAAGCAGTTGCGGCCAAGAAAAAGTTGGCACGGTCATTGCTGTACCTCAGCAGGCATTCATTCCCACCCGAGGTCGTACCGATGTCCGTGGAAAACGTTGAGAAGCTGATCAAGGACAACCAGATCGAATTCGTCGATCTGCGTTTCGTGGATATGCGTGGCGTCGAACAGCACGTCACCTTCCCGGTCAGCATCGTCGAGCCGTCGCTGTTCGAAGAGGGCAAGATGTTCGACGGCAGCTCCATCGCTGGCTGGAAGGGCATCAACGAATCGGACATGGTCCTGCTGCCGGACCCGGCCAGCGCCTATGTCGATCCGTTCTATGCCGATCCGACCATCGTGATCAGCTGCGACATCCTCGACCCGGCCACCATGCAGCCGTACGGCCGCTGCCCGCGCGGCATCGCCAAGCGCGCCGAGGCCTACCTGAAGTCGTCGGGCATCGCCGAATCGGCGTTCTTCGGCCCGGAGCCGGAATTCTTCATCTTCGACGCCGTGCGTTTTGCCAATGAAATGGGCAACACCTTCTTCAAGGTGGAATCGGAAGAAGCGGCCTGGAACAGCGGCGCCAAGTACGACGGCACCAACAGCGGCTACCGCCCCGGCGTGAAGGGTGGCTACTTCCCCGTGCCGCCGACCGATTCGCTGCACGACCTGCGCGCTGAAATGTGCAAGACGCTGGAACAGGTCGGCATTGAAGTGGAAGTGCAGCACCACGAAGTGGCCACCGCCGGCCAGTGCGAGATCGGCACCAAGTTCAGCACCCTGGTGCAGAAGGCCGACGAACTGCTGCGCATGAAGTACGTCATCAAGAACGTGGCGCACCGCAACGGCAAGACCGTCACCTTCATGCCCAAGCCGATCGTCGGCGACAACGGCAGCGGCATGCACGTGCACCAGTCGCTGTCCAAGGGCGGCACCAACCTGTTCTCCGGCGACGGCTACGGCGGCCTGAGCCAGCTGGCGCTGTGGTACATCGGCGGCATCTTCAAGCACGCCAAGGCCATCAACGCCTTCGCCAACTCGGGCACCAACAGCTACAAGCGCCTGGTGCCGGGCTTCGAAGCCCCGGTCATGCTGGCCTACTCGGCCCGCAACCGTTCGGCCTCGTGCCGCATTCCGTGGGTGTCCAACCCGAAGGCGCGCCGCATTGAAATGCGCTTCCCCGATCCGATCCAGTCGGGCTACCTGACCTTCACCGCGCTGATGATGGCCGGCCTGGACGGCATCAAGAACCAGATCGACCCGGGCGCACCGAGCGACAAGGATCTGTACGACCTGCCGCCGGAAGAAGAGAAGCTGATTCCGCAGGTCTGCTCCTCGCTGGACCAGGCCCTGGAAGCGCTGGACAAGGACCGCGAGTTCCTGAAGGCCGGCGGCGTGATGAGCGATGACTTCATCGACGGTTACATCGCGCTGAAGATGCAGGAAGTGACCAAGTTCCGCGCGGCCACCCACCCGCTGGAATACCAGATGTACTACGCCAACTGATTGGGCGGCGATGGCGGCGGGTACCCCTCCCACCCGTCGCCATCGCCTCCGATCTTTGCGGCTGGGGAGCCGCCGTCAGACCGGGGTCGGACCCCTTTCGCATGCGAAAGGGCTCTGACCCCCGATCCAGGGGCAAGAGAGACCGGACACGCGACAAGGGCCGCCCTCCCTCCCGCGTCGGCCGTGCAAGGAGAGAGGCACGGCCGTCCCGGCCCCGTTCGTGTCCGGTGCAACAGCCACGGCCATCGCACTGATGGCCCGTGGTTGCCAGATGCCACCGCGCAACCGCGCCGTGGCCCCATCCACCATCGGGACATGCGCATGAAACTGATCTCCGCCATCATCCGACCGTTCAAGCTCGACGAGGTCCGCGAGGCCCTTTCCGACGCAGGCGTGTCGGGCATCACCGTGACCGAAGTGAAAGGCTTCGGCCGCCAGAAGGGCCATACCGAGCTGTACCGCGGCGCCGAGTACGTCGTCGATTTCCTGCCCAAGATCAAGATCGAAACCGTGGTCACCGACGAGCGTGCCGAAGCGGTGATCGAAGCGATCCAGAGTTCGGCAGGCACCGGCAAGATCGGCGACGGCAAGATCTTCGTCACCGCCGTCGAGCAGGTCATCCGTATCCGCACCGGCGAAATCGGCGCCGACGCGCTGTAAGCCCCCTTCCGGAGATTCCCCCATGAAGATGCGCCTTCTCGCCGGGTGGCAAGCCCGGTTCCATCTGGTGTGCCTGTTGATGCTGCTCAGCGCACTGGCCGCTGGCGTCTGGCCGGGCGCTGCCCATGCCCAGGCCCAGGTCACCCCGCTGGGCAATGAAACCGTGGCCGTTGAGCCGCTGCAGGCCCCGGCTGCGGCCGCACCGGCGGCCGCTGAAGCGGCTGCGCCGGCGTTCGACCACGGCGACGTCGCCTGGATGCTCACCTCCACCCTGCTGGTGCTGCTGATGGTGGTGCCGGGCCTGGCCCTGTTCTACGGCGGCCTGGTGCGTTCGAAGAACGTGCTGTCGGTGCTCAGCCAGATCCTGGTGGTGTTCTCGCTGGTGCTGCTGCTGTGGGTGGCCTACGGCTACAGCGCGGTGTTCAGCGCAGGCAACCCGTTCTTCGGTTCGTTCACCGAATTCGCCTTCCTGAAGGGCTTTACCCCCGATTCGGTGGGCAACACGCCCATCGCCGGGCTGCCCGATTACTTGTTCGTGGCCTTCCAGTCCACCTTCGCCGGCATCACCACCGCACTGATCGTCGGCGCCTTCGCCGAACGCATCAAGTTCCGCGCGGTGCTGCTGTTCTCGGCGCTGTGGTTCACCTTCAGCTACATCCCGATGGCGCACATCGTCTGGGGTGGCGGCTACCTGGGTGAAATGGGCGCGATCGATTTCGCTGGTGGCACCGTGGTGCACATCAACGCCGGTGTGGCCGGCCTGGTCGGCGCATGGTTCCTGGGCAAGCGCCTGGGCTATGGGCAGACCGCACTGAAGCCGCACAACGTGCCGTTCACCTATATCGGCGCGATGCTGCTGTGGGTGGGCTGGTTCGGCTTCAATGCCGGTTCCGCCGCGGCCGCTGACACCGTCGCCTCGCTGGCGTTCCTCAACACCGTGCTGGCCACTGCGGCGGCGGTGCTGGGCTGGACCCTGGTGGAAGCCATCACCAAGGGCAAGCCGTCGGCACTGGGTGCTGCGTCGGGTGCAGTCGCCGGCCTGGTCGGCATCACCCCGGCCTGCGGCACCGTCGGCCCGCTCGGCGCGATCGTGATCGGCTTCGTGGCCGGCGTGGTCTGCGTCTGGGGCGTTACCGGCCTGAAGCGCCTGCTGAAGGTGGACGACACCGCCGACGTGTTCGGTGTGCACGGCGTGGGCGGCATCGTCGGCGCCATCCTCACCGGTGTGTTCAGCGCGCAGTCGCTGGGCGGCACCAAGGCCGATCTGGATATCGGCCACCAGGTCTGGGTGCAGGTGGTCAGCGTTGGCCTCACCGTGGTCTGGTCGGCGGTGGTGACCGCGGCCATCCTGCTGCTGGTGAAGGTGGTGGTGGGCCTGCGCGTGACCGAAGAGGCCGAGCGTACCGGCCTGGATGTCACCTCGCATGGTGAATCGGCCTACGAGGCCTGATGCAACGGCGGGCGGCCTGCGAAGGTCGCCCGCCACAGCATCCACGCACGGCGTGGATCTTATCTCTTGCCGATCTGGCACCTTGGGTGCCGAGAGCCCGGCGTGGGCGACCGTGTGGAT
>NZ_JAAIUZ010000024.1:0-76833 GCF_010894375.1 Stenotrophomonas sp. B1-1
CCGAGCATGCTGAAAGTGGGTCAAGCCTGCTTCCAGCAGACTTGACCACGAACATAGGATCTCGACTCTACGGGGGCGTTGCGGCAGTCGAGCAAGCTCGACTCTACGGGCTCAGGCCTTTTCCATCGTGCACAGCAGCGGGTGCTGGTTCATGCGCGAGTACTCGTTGACCTGGGCCACCTTGGTCTCGGCCACTTCGCGGGTGAACACCCCGCAGACGCCGCGACCGCGGGTGTGGACGTGCAGCATCACCTGGGTGGCCTTGTCCAGGTCCATGGTGAAGAACTGCTGCAGTACATCCACCACGAAATCCATCGGGGTGTAGTCGTCGTTGAGCAGCATGACCTGGTAGAACGGCGGCGGCGCCACTTCCGGGCGCGCGGGCTCCACGGCAAGGCCGTGCTCGTGGTGGGAATCGGGGGAAGACTCGCGGGGCATCCGCCTATTATAAGCGCTGGCGGCCAGCCGCGTCGGCCTGCCGCAGAATGGACGACACGCACCGGCACCGTCACAATTACCGCCTTCCCCAACGTGTTTCACAGGAATTTCATGAAAAGGATCCTTCTGCCCGCCCTGCTGATCGCCCTGGCCACCCCGGCCATGGCCGCCGCGGCCAACGCCGCCGGCAACAGCACGGCCAAGGCCGATGCCGCCATCGGGCGCCACCTGGACAAGTTGGGCTATACCTACGAAGTTGACGAAGACGGCGATTACCAGATGGTGTTCGACGTGGAAGGCGACCGTACCCAGATCGTGTACGTGCGCTCGGCCGTGGAAGATTTCGGCACCCACAACATCCGCGAGATCTGGTCGCCGGGCTACACCGGCAAGAGCAAGCAGTTCCCGGCCGAGGTGGCCAACCGGCTGCTGGAAGATTCGCAGGACGCCAAGATGGGCGGCTGGGTGAAGCAGGACACGACCGCGATGTTCGTGGTCAAGATCGATGCCGATGCCAGCACTGAGCAGCTGAGCGATGCCATCGACGCGGCGATCCGTACCGCCGATGCGATGGAACTGGAACTGACCAAGAAGGACGACCTCTGAATTGAATACCCCGCAGGACATGCGCTGGGCACCCCACGCCACCGTCGCCACCGTGGTGGTCGATGGCGGCCGCGTGCTGCTGGTGGAAGAAACCATCGAGGGCCGCGCCGTGCTGAACCAGCCGGCGGGCCACCTGGAACCGGGCGAGAGCCTGGCCCAGGCGGCGCTGCGTGAAACCCGGGAAGAAACCGGCTGGACCGTGGCGCTGACCGATTTCATCGGCTGCTACCAGTGGACCGCCGGCGACGGCACCGTGTTCCTGCGGTTCTGCTACGCCGCCCGCCCGTTCAGCCATGATCCGGCGCAACCGCTGGATACCGGCATCGACCGTGCCCTGTGGATGACCCCCGATGAGCTGCAGGCCGCCAGCGAGCGCCTGCGCAGCCCGCTGGTCTGGCGCGTGCTGGCCGACTACCTGGCCGGCCAGCGCCACCCGCTGCACCTGGTGCAGGAGGTCGCATGAGCAGCCCACGGGTGATGGTCGGCGTGTCCGGCGGCGTGGATTCGTCGGTGGCCGCCTGGCGGCTGGTGCAGCAGGGCGAGGCCGTGGCCGGTCTGTTCATGCAGAACTGGGCCGACGATGGCAGCGGCGACTGCCGCGCCGAGGATGACCGCCGCGACGCGGTGGCAGTCTGCGGCCTGCTGGGCATCCCGTTCCACTTCCGCGATTTTTCCAGCGAATACTGGCAGGGCGTGTTCGAGCACTTCCTGGCCGAGTACGCGGCCGGCCGCACCCCCAATCCGGACGTGCTGTGCAACCGCGAGGTGAAGTTCAAGCACTTCCTGGACGCCGCCCGCGAGCTGGGCGCCGAGCGCATCGCCACCGGCCACTACGCACGGGTAGCCCAGCGCGGCCAGCAATGGCTGCTGCTGCGCGGTGCCGACCGCAGCAAGGACCAGAGCTACTTCCTGCACCAGCTGGGGCAGGCGCAGCTGGGCGCGACCCTGTTCCCGATTGGCGACCTGGAAAAGAGCGATCTGCGCCGCATCGCCCGCGACGTCGCCCTGCCCACCCATGCCAAGAAGGATTCCACCGGCATCTGCTTCATTGGCGAGCGCGATTTCCGCGAATTCCTGGGCCGCTACCTGCCCGCGCGCCCGGGCCAGATCCTGGACCCGGCCGATGGCAGCGTGATTGCCGAGCACCCCGGCGTGTTCTATTTCACCCTGGGCCAGCGTGAGGGCCTGAACATCGGCGGCGTGCGCGGCCGCCCGGCCGCGCCGTGGTACGTGGTGGGCAAGGATGTGGCCAGCAACGTGCTGTACGTGGACCAGGACCGGGAAAGCCCGTGGATGCTGTCCAACCGCCTGCGCTCGGAAACCGCGCACTGGATTGCCGGCGCGCCGCCGGCCCGGCGCTTCGAGTGCACGGCACAGACCCGCTACCGCCAGCCCGATGAACCGTGCACGGTCGAGGTGCTGGACGATGGCAGCGTGCTGGTCACCTTCGCCCGGCCCCAGCGCGCCGTCACCCCTGGCCAGTCGCTGGTGCTGTATGACGGTGAGGTCTGCCTGGGCGGTGCGGTGATCGCCGCCACCGATGCGCCGCTGGAACAGCGCCTGCGCACCACCCCTTCTCCTTTCGAGGTAATTGCTGCATGAGTTTCACTGTCGACGACCGCGTACTGGCCCTGGCCGGCATTGCCCAGGCCCTGCAGCAGGTCCGCCGTATCGCCGATACCGGCCATTCCGACGCCTCTGCCGTGCGTACCGCGGTGGACAGTGTGTTCCGCATCGATGCCGGCTCGCCGCAGGAGGTCTTTGGTGACCGCCACGCGCTGAAGAGTGGCCTGCGCCTGCTGCACAACTACTTCCGCAACCAGGGCCAGGACCCGGTGCTGCCCAAGCTGGCCCTGTCGGTGCTGCAGCTGGAGCGCCGCTTCGTGCAGGACGGGGCCACCGTGAACAAGGTGGCCTCGGGCATCGAGCGTGCCCAGCAGCAGGCCGCCGAGCTGGGCGACAGCGGCCACCCGGAAGTGCTGGCCAACCTGGGCGGCCTGTACGCCGACACCATCAGCCACCTGAAGCCGCGGGTGATGGTGCAGGGCAACCCGCATTACCTGGCCCAGGCCGGGGTAGTGGCCGAAATCCGCGCCCTGCTGCTGGCCGCCGTGCGCGCCGCGGTGCTGTGGCGGCAGGTGGGCGGCAGCTACTGGGACTTCCTGATCGGGCGCAAGGCCATGATCGAAGCGGTGGACCGCCTGCTGGCCTGAGGGCCGGGGGTCGGAGCCGGGGGTCAGAGCCCTTTCCTTGCCGGAAAGGGATCCGACCCCATCACCGTCTGCCCCGGGGTCGGATCCCTTTTCACCGGAAAAGGGCTCTGACCCCAGGACACCGGAAGGCGCCAGAAATCCGGCGCATTCAGAAAGCACATCGACGTTAAAGAGAAAGGGGGTACGGCCGATACATCCTCCGTGCACCTCCCGAGAACGTCCATGTACTCACGCATTTTCATCCGTCTGGCCGCCCCCCTGGCTCTGACCCTGCTGCTCCCCTTCGCCATCGGCTTCGAATGGCCGGCCGCCCTGCGCTGGGCGATCCTGACCACGATGACGCTGAGCTGGCTCGGCTTCGCGTGGTGGACCACCCGTGCCCAGGCCCACCGTTCCCCGGAACATGCCCGTGTCCTGCGTGAGCAGGACCAGCTGCTGACCGAACTGCGCAGCTTCGTCGGCAACGAGATCGACGGCTCGCGTGGCGAAGTCGAACGCGCCCGTGACCTGATCCGCCAGGCCGTGTCCAGCCTGGGTGGCAGCTTCGATGCCATGAACCGCAAGTCCCGCCAGCAGAGCCAGGCCCTGTCGCGCATCGTCGACCGCGCTGGCGATGAAGGCAGTGCCGGCCTCGACGTGGCCCGCTTCGCCCAGCACGCCAGCAACCGCATGGAACAGCTGGTGGAAGCGCTGGAACAGGTGAGCGGCCAGAGCAGCACCACCGTGCAGCACATCGACCAGATGGCGCAGCACCTGGACGGCATCTTCGCCCTGCTGGAAGACGTCAAGTCGATTGCCGACCAGACCAACCTGCTGGCGCTGAACGCGGCCATCGAAGCAGCCCGTGCCGGCGAAGCCGGTCGTGGTTTCGCGGTGGTGGCCGACGAAGTGCGCAATCTGTCCGAGCGCTCGACCACCTTCAACGAACAGATCCGCAAGCTGGCGCACAGTTCCAAGGACGCCATTGCCAAGGTGCGCGAGACCGTCTCGCACATGGCCTCGCGCGATATGGACCGGTCCCGCGAAGCGCGCCAGGAAGCGGCAACCATGCTCGACAACGTGGCGCAGATCAACGCGTCGCTGGGCGATGGCATGCGCGAAGTCTCCGAATGCGCCCGTTCGATCGACGGCAGCGTGGCCGAGGCCGTGCGCGCCCTGCAGTTCGAAGACATTGCCACCCAGGCACTGGGCGGCGTGCACACCCACCTGGATCGCCTGACCGCGATCAACCGTGAGGCGGTGGCCCTGCAGGAGCTGCTGCACCGCAATGGCGGCGTGTTCGACGAAGAGATCGCCACCGCACTGCAGCGCACCGGCAACCGCCTGCGCGACCTGCGCAGCGAATGGGAACGTCCGCCGCACAAGCCGGTTGCCCAGCAGAGCATGGGCGCCGGTACGGTCGAGCTGTTCTGACCCTGATGTCCGCTGCTTTTTCCGGCAGCGCCGAAGGCCCCGGTAGTCCCGGGGCCTTTGCCTGTACGCTAGCTCTGGACCACGCCGACCCGCGCAGCATGACCCTGATCCGCGCCCTGCCCCCCATCGATGCCAGCCAACGCCCGCGCAACCCCAGTGTGCGCGAGCAGTTGCAGCAGCTGGAGGACGTGGCGCGCGAGGAGATCCAGGAGCTGCAGCGCCTGGCCGATGCCCGCCCCGCCCCGCCGGCCCAGACCGACGCCCTGATGAGCCTGGCCTGGGATCTCGGCCTGGGCGGCGACGCGTTGTAGATCCACGCGATGCGTGGATGGGCCCGTGCCCATGGCATGATGCCCCGGTCCCGTTCATGGAAGACCGATGGCCATTGCCCTGATCGCATTGATGCTGCTCGAACTGCTGCTTCTCTTCGCGTGGGCGCCGCTCTTCTTCCGCACTGGCATCATGCTGTTCAACCAGCGCATTGCCGCTGCACCCGACGATCTGAAGCGACTTTCGCTGGGCGGGCTGGAATACGATCTTCCGACCGAACGGTGGGCGCGCCTGGCATTCCGCGCCCTGCCCGACGGCAGCGTTGCATTCCGTGAGAGCTTCGCGCCTGGCTTCGGCGGCCGCTACTTTCCCTTGCTGCACGGCCAGATCGTGGTGGACACGCGGTGCCGCGAAGTGCGTGTGCTCGGCCGCTGCAGCTGGTTTGCGACGGTCCTGACCGTACTGCTGGTGCCGATCGTGCTGCTGCGCCCGCTGGCGTGGCCGATATTGGCGGTGCCGCTGTTGTTCTATATCGGTTACCGCATCCAGCGACGGCGCTATGCCAATGTAGTGGAGGCGGTGCGCGCACGGGTGCGCAATGAGTTTCCCTGGCAGTTCAGGGACCCGCCCCGGTAGATCCACGCCATGCGTGGATGGGTGTCTGCGAGCGCACGCGTGCGTGCCAACCAAGGTTGGCACCTACCGTATATCCACGCCATGCGTGGATGGGTGATTGCGCGCGGACGCGTGCGGCGGCGGGGGTGGCGTCAGCGGGCCAGGGCGACTTCGCTGCCGGCGTGCTGCTGGCGCAGCCACTGGGCCAGATCGCGCGGGCTGAGCGGGCGTGAGTACAGGTAGCCCTGGATCTCGTCGCAGCCCTGGCGGCGCAGCATGTCTTCTTCCTGGTGCGTTTCCACGCCTTCGGCCACCACCTTCATGCCCAGCGCGTGGCCCAGGTGGACGATGGCCTGGGTCACTTCGGCCGTGCCCGAGTCGTGCAGCATGCCCTGCACGAAGCTGCGGTCGATCTTCAGCCGCCCCACCGGGAAACGATTCAGATAGTTCAGGTTGGAGAAGCCGGTA
This sequence comes from Stenotrophomonas sp. B1-1, assembly GCF_010894375.1. Taxonomy (NCBI): domain Bacteria; kingdom Pseudomonadati; phylum Pseudomonadota; class Gammaproteobacteria; order Lysobacterales; family Lysobacteraceae; genus Stenotrophomonas; species Stenotrophomonas sp. B1-1. The sequence continues at coordinate 6,024 of NZ_JAAIUZ010000024.1, forward strand.
CCGAAATCATCCACCGCCAGCGGTACGCCATGCCGTTCCAGCACATCGAAACAGTGGCGCAGGATGTCGGTGTCACGGATCAGCGCCGACTCGGTCAGTTCCAGTTCCAGCCGCTGCGGCGGCCAGCCGTGGGCGTGGCAGATCTCGATCACGCGTTCGGCAAAGCCGCGGTCGCGCAGCTGCACGGCCGACACATTCACCGCCACGCGTTCGAAGCACAGACCCGCGCGGTCCCACGCCGCAGCCTGGCGGCAGGCCTCGTTCAGCACCCAATCGCCGATACGGACGATTTCGCCGCACTTCTCCGCGATGGGAATGAACTCGGCCGGGCTGCAGTAGCCGATGCCGGGGCGGTGCCAGCGCAGCAGCGCTTCGATTGCCGGCGGTTCGCCGTTGTGTGCGTGCAACAGCGGCTGGTAGGCCAGGCTGAACTCTTCGCGCTCGATCGCACCGTGCAGGCCGTGTTCGATCTCCAGGCGGCGCTGGATGCGGGCCAGGGCGTCCTGGCTGTAGTACTGATACGTGTTGCGCCCGGCTTCCTTGGCCGCGTACATGGCCGCGTCGGCAGCGCGCAGCAGCGAATCGAAATCGGTCTGTGATTCACCCAGCATGGCGATGCCGACGCTGGCCCCGACCTTCAGTGTGGTGTCACCACGGCGCAGCGGCTCGGCCAGCGAGCCAATCAGCTTGCGTGCCACGTGGCCGGCATCCTCCGGTTCGGCCAGGTCGCGCAGCACCACGATGAATTCGTCACCACTGAAGCGGCCGAACAGATCGTTGTTGCGCAGGTTCTGGTGCAGGCGGGTGGCAGCGGCCTTCAGCAGCGCATCGCCGGTGGCGTGGCCGAAGCTGTCGTTGATGTTCTTGAAACCATCCAGGTCGATGAACAGCATCGCCAACGAAGTGCCACGGTCACGCGCCTCTTCGATGGCTTCGGCGGTCTGCTCGCCCAGCAGCACCCGGTTGGGCAGGCCGGTCAGCAGGTCGTAGTGGGCCAGCAGTTCGATGCGCTCGCTGGCCTCGCGTTCGCGGGTGATGTCACGGAACAGGACCACGTAGCGGGCCGGCAGGCCGTCGCGTCGATCCAGTTCGATCAGCACCTGCACCCACACACGCAGGCCGGACTGGCGGTAGAAGCACAGGTCCAACTGCTCGGGCAGCCCACCATTGGAAATGCGGCCGAGCGCGGCCTCGAACGCGTTGCGCGAGTCCTCGGTGTACAGCGCCAGCGCCTGGTCCAGGGTGATCGGTTCCTTGCGCAGGCCGTGGATGCGGTAGCACTCCTCGGTCCATTGCATGTGCCGGGTGGACACTTCGATTTCGCAGCCGCCAATCCGCCCCAGCGCCGACACGCGATTGAGCAGCTCGGTGCGCCAGCGGATGAGCGCGTCGGTCTGGTGTTGTTCGGTGATGTTCTGCACCTGGCCGAGCAGGCGCTTGGGCTGCCCGTCCATGTCCAGCAACGGCTGCATCCACAGGCGCAGGTGCTGCGAGGGCTCGCTGCCGCGGGTCAGTTCCAGGTCCAGGTTGGCGGCGCGGCCGTCGCGCCACAGGCGCCGCCAGGCGGCACGCAGCGCGCCGCGCGAGCGCGGATGCAATTGCTTCAGCCAGCGCCGCTGGCCGGGCACGCTGCCCTGCTCCAGCGCCAGCAGCGAGCGCAGCTCGGGCGACCACCAGAAGCGGTGGTTCTGCGGGTCGAACGACCAGCTGCCCATGCTGGCGATGCGCTGGGCTTCGCTCAGGTGCAGCTGCTGTTCCTGCAGCAGCGCTTCCAGCTGCTTCTGCTGTTCGATATCGGTATGGGTGCCGACCATGCGCAGCGGCTGGCCGTCGGCGGTACGTGCCACCACCCGGCCGCGATCCAGCACCCAGCGCCAGTGGCCATCGCCCTGGCGGAAGCGGAACTGCGCGCTGTACTGCTCGCTGTGCCCGCGCAGGTGCTCGTCCAGCACCGCGCGCACATCGGCGATATCGTCCGGGTGAACCCGGCCCAGCATCTCGGTAGCGCTTTCGTCGCCAAGGGCGGGCGTGCGCAGCACGCGGTCGGTGGGAATATCCCAGTCCCACAGGCTGTGGCCGGCACTTTCCAGGGCCAGCGCCCAGCGCCCGCCGCCGGTGAGCGGTACCGGCTCAGGCACGCTGAGGGTGAAGGCCAGCAGGTTGCCATTGCCATCGTGCACGGCGCGCAGGTGTCCGTCGTAGTGCCCCTGCGGCCCGCCGGGCAGCGAGCACGGCACGATGCCGCCGTCGGCTGCCAGCAGGCGCAGGTCTTCCAGCATGGGGGCATAGGCCGCCAAGGTGGCCGGCAGCCCATGTTCGCGCGCGGCCGGATTGGCCGCCAGCGGGCGGCCACTGCGGTCGACGATGACCAGTGCCGACGCGAGCGGATGCTGCAGCAGGCTGGCGATGATCCCTTGGTCCACGCGATCTAGCTCCGGAAAGACGCGCCCGACAGCGGGGCATGCAGTCCTTAACGGCCCGCCGCGGGGATAATTGAGTGGCCATCGCACACCCGCGCGGTAAGATGGCTGGCGCCCCTCCCTACTGCCCCTGTCCATGCCCGCAGACCCGACCGGCACCGACCCAGATTCCGCCCTGCGGATGGCGCAGTCGTTGCGGCGCGACCGTCGCCGGGTGGTGCTGAGCTATCTGATGATGGCGCTGGCCTGGATCATTGCCTCCGATGGCGCGGTGAACGGGTTCGTGCTGGACCCCCAGCAGGCCGCCTTCTGGCAGAGCGTGAAGGGCGCGTTCTTCGTATTCGCCAGCGCCGGCCTGCTCTACCTGCTGCTGCGGCCGCTGGCCGAGCACGTGCTGGCCACCCATGCGCGGCTGCAGATGTCCGAGACCCGCCTGCGGCAGATGTTCGAGGGCAACCCCGGGCCGATCCTGGTGTACGACCTGGACAGCCTGGCCATCCTGGATGCCAACCCCGCGGCATGCCTGGCCTTCGGCTGGGAACGCGAGGAACTGCTGGCCCGCACGATCGAGATCCTGTGGCCGCCCGGCCAGGACCAGGCGCTGCAGACCAAGCTGGAGGCGATCCGCGAAGCGCCCGAGCAGCTGTGCATCCTGCGCGCGCAGCTGCAGCTGCGCGACGGCAGCCTGCGGCAGATGGAGCTTCGTTCCAATGCCATCGACTATGACGGCCACAACGCCCGCCTGCTGATCGCCATTGATCGCACCGCTGAAGACCTGGCGCAGCTGCGCCGTGACCAGGCGCTGGCGCGGGTGGAGGAAGCCCACGAGCTGGCGCGCATCGGTGCCTGGGAACTGGACCCCGCCAGCGGCCTGGGCCGCTATTCCAACCAGGTCTACCAACTGCTGGGGCGGCGCCCGCCCGAGGCCCGGCGCTGGCACCGCTTTGACGAACTGCTGGTGCCGGCCGACCCGGCCACTGCCGCGCAGACCGAACAACTGTTGGCCGACCTGTGCGCCGGCGAACCGGTCCAGGTGGACGTGCTGCTGCCACTGCTGGCCATGGATGGGCGCGCCCTGATGGTGCACCTGCGTGCGACCAGCGGCCGCGATGAAGCCGGCCGCGAACGCGTGCTGGGCACGCTGCAGGACGTGACCGAGCGCGAGCAGTCGCGGCGCCTGCTGCGTGAGCGCGAAGAACAGTTCCGCGAACTGGTGCGGGTGCTGCCGGACGGCGTGGTGATCCTGTCCGAAGAACATGTGCTGTACGCCAACGCCTGGGCCGCCGCCCTGTTCGGCTACGGCAGCCATGCCCTGCTGGGCGAACCGCTGTCGGCGCTGGTGAACGGCGCCGATCTGCAGCGGGTGCGCGCCCAGTTGCGGGCCGGCCAGCCGCAGCACAGTCCGGGCCACAGCAGCGTGGCGGTCATGCAGCGCGCCGACGGCCGCCACTTCCATGCCGGCCTGGCGGTGGGTGAAGTGCGCTACGGTGGCCGCGACTGCAAGCTGCTGATCGTGCGCGACCTGAGTGAAGCCGAACGCACCCGCAGCGCGCTGGAAAACAGCAACCGCGAACTGCAGGCCATGGCCGGGCGCCTGTTCTCGCTGCAGGAAGACGAGCGCCGGGCGATCTCGCGCGACCTGCACGATGACATCGGCCAGGCGATCACTGCCATGAAGCTGTCGGCCTATGCCGCGCAGGACGAACAGGACCCCGCCCGCCGCGGCGAGGACCTGGCGCAGATCGTCAGCCTGGCCGACACCACCGTGGCCAAGCTGCGCGACATTTCCACCCTGCTGCGCCCGCCACAGCTGGATGCGCTGGGCCTGGAAGCCGCCCTGAGCTGGCAGGCGCGGGTGCTGTTCCGATCGTCGCCGGTGGAGCTGCTGGCCGACATTGACGCGCTGCCGACCCGCCCGGACAACAGCATCGAACAGGCCTGCTTCCGCATTGCGCAAGAAAGCCTGACCAACGCCCTGCGCCACGCGCGCGCCAGCCAGGTGCAGCTGCAGCTGCGCGACCTGGGCCAGCGCGGCCTGCACCTGCAGATCCGCGATGATGGCGAGGGCTTCGACCCCGATGGCCCGCGTGGCCTGGGCCTGATCGTGATGCGCGAGCGCGCGCAGAGCGTGGGTGGGCACGTGCATATCGCTTCGGCGCACGGCGCCGGCACCCTGGTCGATGTCCACCTTCCTTACCAGGCCGCCATGACGGCGGCCGTCGAGTCTCCGGAACACTGAACCATGTGGAACCCCAACCTGCCCCCGGTCAGCATTGACGACGCCCCCGACCGGCTGGGCGCCGGCAACCCCGAACTGCAGGCCATGGTGGCCGAGGCGGCCTCTGGCGGCACCCCGCTGATGCTGATGCACGTGGACATCGACCACTTCGCTTCGGTGAACGAGAACATGAGCGCCGAAGTGGGTGACCAGGCGCTGGTGCTGGTGGCCCAGCGCCTGCAGTCGTACCTGCGCGGGCGCGGGAAGCTGTGGCGGCACGGCAGCGATGAGTTCCTGATTGCCGTACCGCGCACCGCCGATCTGCCGCTGCCGGAAGACTTTGCCGAAGAGATCCGCCAGCAGATGGAGCTGCCGCTCTCTGTGCTGCCGTACACCCTGTTCATGACCGGCAAGCTGGGCGTGAGCCTGTGCCCGGAACATGCCAGCAGTGCATCGCGGCTGCTGGACCACGCCGAGGATGCGCTGTACCAGGCAGCCCGCGAAGGCGGCAACGCGGTGCGCATCCACGCGGTGGACACCCCGCCCAGCGCGCACAGTGAAAGCATCATCGCCCGGCAGATCGTCGATGCCATTCCCAATGGCGAACTGAAGCTGCGCTACCAGCCGCTGGTGAGCGCGCGCGATGGCCACGTGGTGGGCATGGAAGCGCTGCTGCGCTGGCAGTCGCCCACCCTGGGCATGCTGGTGCCGGAGCGTTTCATGCGCACCGCCGAGCGGCTGGGCATCATCGTGCAGATCGGCACGTGGGTGCTGGAAGGCGCCCTGAAACAGGCGCGTCTGTGGCGCGACCAGGGTTTCGACGATTTCACCATTGCAGTGAACGTGTCGACCCTGCAGCTGCTGCGCCCGAACTTCTTCGCCGAGGTAATGTCGCTGATGCAGGCCGCCGGCGTGCCGGCGCACATGCTGACGCTGGAGATCAACGAAAGTGCGCTGACCAACAACGTCAATTTCGTGCACGAAACCCTGGCCAACCTGCGCAATGAAGGCATCAGCCTGAGCCTGGACAACTTCGGCACCGGCGATTCCAGCCTGAGCGCGCTGGTGCGCTACCCGGTGGACAAGCTGAAGATCGACCGCAGCTTCATCAAGAGCGCCCCGGCCGGTAACCGCGAGGCGGCCATCGCCCGCGCCATCATCGCCATGGGCCACCAGCTGGGCATGACGGTCATTGCCAACGGCGTGGAATCACAGGCCCAGCTGGGCTTCCTGCGCCGCAATGACTGCGATGTGTTCCAGGGCTATCTGTTCGGCGAGCCGATGTCGGCCGATGCCGCCGGCATGACCCTGCGCCGCCGCTACCTGCGCCCGGAAGCCTTCGCCGAAACGCGCCCCGACCGCACCCTGCTGCTGCTGGATGACGAGGAAAACGTGCTGCGTTCGCTGGTGCGCCTGTTCCGCCGCGACGGCTACCGCATCCTGGCCGCCGGCAACGTGCGCGATGCCTTCGATCTGCTGGCGATCAACGACGTGCAGGTGATCCTGTCCGACCAGCGCATGAGCGACATGAGCGGCACCGAATTCCTGGGCCGGGTGAAGATGCTGTACCCGGACACGATCCGGCTGGTGCTGTCCGGCTACACCGATCTGAACACGGTGACCGATGCGATCAACCGCGGTGCGATCTACCGGTTCCTGACCAAGCCGTGGAACGATGATGAACTGCGCAAGCACATCCACCAGGCGTTCCGCACGTATGAAGAGCAGCGGCGCAGCAATGCAGGCCCGGCGCTGGCCGAGCCGCTGGAAGGTGGCGAGGATCGTTCGCCGTTGCGGTGACCGATCTGTAGAGTCGAGCCGTGCTCGACTGCGGCAAAAAGCAGTCGAGCATGGCTCGACTCTACAGAAGCGAGGTCAGCGCGGCTGCTTGATCGGCAGCACCACGCGGAAGCGCGAGCCCACGCCCGGGGTGCTGTCCAGATCGATGCGGCCGTGGTGCTTGTTGATGATGCTGTAGGAAATCGACAGGCCCAGCCCGGTGCCACTGCCCACCGGCTTGGTGGTGAAGAACGGATCGAAGATGCGCTGGCGCAGTTCCGGCGAGATGCCGCCGCCGGTGTCTTCGAACTCCACCCACACGGTCTCGCCATCGACGCCGGTACGCACGGTGATGGTGCCGCGCTCGGCAATGGCATGGCCTGCGTTGAGCAGCAGGTTCATGTACACCTGGTTCAGTTCCGAAGGCAGGCATTCCACCAGCGGCAGCTGGCCGAACTGGCGCTCCAGCGTGACCTTGTACTTGAGCTCGTTCCAGATGATGTTGATGGTCGATTCAAGGCCGGCATGCAGGTCCACCAGCTTCCACGACTCGTCGCGGCCGGAGTACGAGAAGTCCTTCAGGTCGCGCACGATGCGGGTCACCCGCTCGATGCCTTCGCGTGATTCGGCCATCAGCTGCGGCAGGTCGCGGCTGATGAAATCGATGTCCAGGCGGTCACGGATATCGTCGATTTCCGGAATGAGCGCCTTCGGATCGGGCGCGCGCAGGGCGCGTTCGTAGGCTTCGATCACCGTGAACAGACTGCGCAGGTATTCCTGCAGGCTGCCCAGGTTGGAGTGCACGTAACCGATGGGATTGTTGATCTCGTGCGCCACGCCAGCGGCCAGCTGGCCGATGGAAGCCATCTTTTCCGACTGCAGCAACTTTTCCTGGGTGCCGTTCAGACGCAGGTACGCCTGGCGCAGTTCGGCATGGCGCTGCTGCAGCTCGCGTTCGTAGTCTTCCTGCCCTTCAATGCGCTGGAAGAGCGCCAGGTAGTGGCTCTGGCCGCCCTCGCCATGGTGGTACAGATGGGCGATGACCACGCCCTCGCCCAGCGGCAGGCTGCCACTCCAGGCGCCCTGCTGCCGGGCCTGTTCAAGGGCGTCGGGGGGCAGCAGTTCGCGCAGGCGCTGGGCCGGTGCGGCCGCACTGTCGGCGTTGCCCAGCAGGTGCTGGGCGGCCGGATTGGCCAATGCCACCTGCCCGTCTGCGGTGAACAGCAACAGCCCTTCGCGCAGGCGTTCCAACAGGGCCTGCAGCACGGGCTGGGAAGGAAGGGGGGCGGTAACCAGGGCGTTGGCGGCGGACACGGCGACTCGGGGGCTTGCGAACAGGCGCCCAATATACGCGCTCCGGCTGCGGGTCACAGCCCGCCCGGTGGCGGCCAGTGGCCGCCGGGGAATCAGGCGACGGCCAGCGGCCGGCGCGCAGTGACGGTGTGCGACTGGCCCTTGGCGTCGTAAGCCGAGGCATCTTCGGTGCGGCCGAGCTGGCGCAGCGCCCAGTTGACCTCGCGGCGGCGACGCGACAGCAGCACGCCGTTGGCGCGGTTGCGCTCGGCCAGTTCCTGCAGCTGTTCGCCCTGCCCGACCGGCGGCGTGCCTTCCAGCGCACGCAGCGCTTCCAGCTTGGCCCCGGTGGCGCGGATCAACGCATGCACGTCGTGCTCGACCAAGGCCTGGCGTTCAACGTCCAGAGCCTCGGCAAGGCGCTGCAGCGGCTCGCTCATGGCCGCGCTCATCCCTGCAGCTGCTGGTCCAGCTCGAGCATGCGCGAAGCAATCGCGTCCGGATTGATCTTGTAGGTGCCGTTCTGCAGCGATTCGCGCACCGCAGCCACGCGCTGGGCGTCGATCGCCGGGGCGGTGCTCAGGTCGCGTTCGATGGCCTGCAGGTTGGTGGCTTCGCCGGTCAGGCGCAGGCTGTCAGCTGCTTCCACCGGGCGGGCAGCCGAATCGCTGCTGACGCCGGGCTTGCTGGCCGGGGTCGTCACGCCGCGCAGGGCCTGCGGGATCTGCAGATTGCCGTCGATTTTCTGGCTCATGGGGTGTCCTGGAGTTGCCGTACACAAGGGATAACGGCCGCTGGGCCGTGATCTTTAGGGATTTTCCAAACTTTTTCAACGCGCCACGATTACGTCACCGGCCGCATCCACCACGCCCTGCACGATGCGGCGGGTGGACAGGTTTTCGACCGAAACGCGGTCGTCGTGCCCGGCATCGCCCAGGGCGCGGCCGGCAATACGTACTTCCACGGCGCCGGTGCGGGCGACCAGGGCTACATTGTCTCCACGCTTGATGAGACGCTGTGCCAGCAGGTCATTGGCCGACAGCAGGCTGCCTGCCGCCAGCGGACGGCGCGCAATGCGCCCCACCGCCGCGGCCGGGTCGGCCAGCACGGCGCCGGCAATACGGGCCGCGTCACGCGTGGCAGTGTTGATATCGGCCGCACTGAGGGTTTCTCCAGTGGCGATGCCACGGGTCAGCACCAGCACGGTCTGGTTGTGCCGCACCTTCACCGGCACGAACAGGCGCCAGCCGCCCGCATCGGGGCAACTCACCTCGACGGTGGTATTGGCGGTGGGCTGCACTGCCAGCGGCTTGCCACACTGCGGCAGGCGCAGCGCATCGGCCACAATGGCCTCGCCTTCGCTGCCGGCCGCCAGGGTGGACAGCGCTGCGGCACGAATGCTGGCCACGGGCTGCCACTGCGCGGCCTGCGCCCACGGCGCGGCCATCGCGAGCGCGGCGGCTACTAGTAATGTCATCCGGCGCATGGCGCCTCCTGGGTTCGCTGGGACCTGGCCCGGAAGGATGCAAGCGCTGTGCCAGCCCGCCTCTGCAGCGTCGAGCGTGCTCGACGTCCTTCTGTAGAGTCGAGCCATGCTCGACTGCACGGCACATCAGTCGAGCATGGCTCGACTCTACAAGAGCCGGAAGTCGAGCATGGCTCGACTCTACAAAAGGTCTCAAGTTCGGCGGGCACCACGCCGATACAGCAGCCATGTCCCATGACCTGCTCAACCGGATCGACCAGCGGACCCGACTGGCCGGCCACAATCGCCTGGCGCTGCTGCTGTTCCGTCTCGGCGGACGTCAGCTTTTTGGCGTCAATGTCTTCAAGGTGCAGGAAGTGCTGCGCCGGCCCGAGCTGTTCCAGGTGCCTGGCTTGCCCGGCCAGTTCGCCGGCGTGGCCGACGTGCGCGGCCGCTCGGTGCCGGTACTGGATCTGGGCCTGGCCATCGGCCACCCCGAGCGTGAACCGGATGCGGACACCGCGCCGGGCTACCTGGTGGTGACCGAGTTCAACCGATCGATCCAGGGCTTCCTGGTCAGCGGGGTGGAACGCATCGTGAACATCGCGGTGGAGGACATCCACCCGCCGCCGGAGCTGGGCGCCGAATCGAGCTACCTGACCGCCGTCACCCGCTTCCAGGGCGAGCTGATCCAGGTGATCGACGTGGAAAGCGTGCTGGCCGACATTGCCCAGGTGCGCGGCGAAGCCGTGCTGGACCCGGCCATGGCCATGCCTGCCGACGCGCCGCAGCTGCAGGTGCTGGTGGTGGACGATTCGCGGGTGGCTCGCCAGCAGATCCGCAGCGTGCTGGACCAGTTGGGCGTGGGCGCCACCCTGCTGTCCGACGGCAAGCAGGCGCTGGACCATCTGCTGCAGATCCACGCCTCGGGCGAAAACCCGGCCGAACGCTACGCCATGGTCATTTCCGATATCGAAATGCCGGCCATGGACGGCTATACGCTGACGACAGAAATCCGGCGCCACGCCGGCCTGTCCGGGCTGTATGTGCTGCTGCACACCTCCCTGTCGGGCGTATTCAACAATGCGATGGTCGAACGCGTGGGCGCCAATGCCTTCGTGGCCAAGTATTCGCCGCACGAACTGGCGGACTTCGTGCTGGACCGCCTGCGCAAGGTGGCCATGGCGGCGTAAGGCCGCCCACAGGGTCGGATCCCCGCAGGGGCTCTGACCCCGCGCCCTCCGCCAGCCCCGATGGGGTCAGAGCCCCTGCGGGGATCTGACCCCTTCACGCTTCCCCTGCCCTGTTGGGGTCGGATTCCCGCAGGGGCTCCGACCCCTTCACGCTTTTGGCACACCGCTTGCAGCTTCCCGGGCAACGTTCCTGTGGGAGTGCATCGTGCGCAACCTGATTACCGATTACCTGGGCGTCCACGCCCAGGCCATGCCGTTGCGCGAACAGCGCATGAAGCTGATCGCCAGCAACCTTGGCAACGCCGACACCCCCGGCTACAAGGCCCAAGACCTGGACTTCGATGCCGCCCTGCGCCACGCCCAGGGCCTGGATGCCAACGGTCTGATGACCACCACCAACGAGCAGCACTACGAAATCAGTAGTGGCCTGAACCCGTTCCAGGTGGCCCGCGAAGGCGTGCAGCCCAGCCTGGACGGCAACACCGTCGACCCCGATGCAGAGCGCGCCGCCTATGGCCGTGCCGCCCTGGAATACCGCGCCTCGCTCAGCTTCGTCGAAAGCAAGGTGCGTTCCATGCTGACCGCGATCACGGGGCAATAAGCCATGAGCAATCTGCCGATCTTCGATATCGCCGGTTCCGCGCTGCAGGCGCAGTCGGTGCGCATGAGCACCATCGCCTCCAACCTGTCCAACGCTGACAGCATCGCCGGCTCGGCCGACGCGGTGTACAAGCCGCTGGAGCCGATCTTCCAGGCCGTCACCAGCAAGACCGATCCGAATGTCACCTCGGTGAAGGTGAAGGAAATCAGCCAGAGCGAAGCAGCGCCGATCAAGCGCTACGAGCCGGGCCACCCGCTGGCCGACGCCGAAGGCTACATCTACCAGCCCGACGTGGACCCGGTGGCGCAGATGGTCAACCTGATCTCGACCTCGCGCAATTACCAGGCCGGCGTGGAAATGCTGACCACCGCCAAGGAACTGGCCCTGGCCACCCTGACCATGGGCCGCTGAGGCCCGCTGTACCGGATACCGCCATGAGCACCGCCGTCAACAATCAGACCAACCAGGACGTCTACGCCGCCCTTGGCCTGAACGCCCCCAACAGCACCAACACCAAGAAAAAGAACACCCTGGACCAGGCCGATTTCCTGCGCCTGATGACCGAACAGCTGCAGCACCAGGACCCGCTGAAGCCGATGGACAACACGCAGATGGTCGCGCAGATGGCGCAGATGTCAACTGTGCAGGGCATCACCGATCTGAACACCACGGTGCAGGGCTTCCAGGCGTCCATGGCCAGCGACCAGGTGCTGCGAGGCGCCGCGCTGGTTGGCCACGAAGTGCTGGTGCCTTCCGAGAAGCTGGTGCTGGAAGAGGAAGGTGATGTGAGCGGCACCGTCGCTGCACCTGCCGCTGGCATCGTGACCGTCGACGTGACCGACGCCAACGGCGCCAAGGTGACCTCGATCAGCGTGGAAGCCAAGGCCGCCGGTGAAGTCGCATTCCAGTGGGACGGCAAGGATGCCAACGGCAACCGCATGGCGCCGGGCAAGTATTCCATCGTCGCCAACCACGTCGACACCGCCGGCACCAGCACCAAGCTGTCCACCTATGTGCAGGCGCCGGTTGAAAGCGTGACCGTCGGCTCTGACGGCCTGTATCTGAACCTGAAGGGCCTGGGCACGGCCCCGATCGACTACGTGCTCCGCGTCAGCTGAGCCGCACACCCCGCATCTACCAGGAGCATCCCATGGGCTTCAACATCTCGCTGTCCGGCATCAATGCCGCCAACTCCGACCTGAGCGTCACCGCCAACAACGTCGCCAACGCCAACACCACCGGCTTCAAGGAATCGCGCGCCGAGTTCGCCGATCTGTTCTCGGCCACCAGCTATGGCCTGGCCAAGAACCAGGTGGGTTCGGGCGTGCGCGTCTCCAACGTCGCCCAGCAGTTTATCCAGGGCAACAATGAACAGACCGGCCGTGGCCTGGACATGGCGATTTCCGGCGAAGGCTTCTTCACCATGAACATGAACGGTGCGCGGGTCTATTCGCGCGCCGGCAATTTCCAGACCGATCCGGCCGGCTACGTGGTGAACCCGCAGGGCGCCCGCCTGCAGGTGTTCGCGCCGAACGCCGATGGCACCAACTTCGATGCCGGCCGCCTGGTGGATCTGCAGTTGCTGACCACCGACAGCCCGCCCAAGCAGACCAGCGAAGTAAAGGTGGGCTTCACCCTGCCGGCCAACGCCAAAGTGCCGACGGTGAACCCGTTCGACCCCACCGACTCCAACAGCTACAACCACTCCAGCGGCGGCATTACCGTGTATGACTCGCTGGGCGTCAGCCACACCCAGGTGTCCTACTTCGAAAAGCTGGCCGGTGTGAACCAGTGGCGCGTGCACAACTACGTCGATGGCGTAGCCGCAGGGACGCCGACCGACCTGACCTTCGACAATGCCGGCAAGCTGACGGTGCCCGCCAATGGCCAGATCAGCCTGGGCACCTTCACCCCGCCGACCGGCGCTGGCGCGCTGAACATGACGCTGGACGTGTCCGGTTCGACCCAGTACGGCGAGAAGTTCGCCCTGCGCAACACCCAGCAGGATGGCTACGCGGCCGGCAAGCTCAACGAGGTCACCGTGTCGGAAACCGGCGTGGTGTTCGCCCGCTATTCCAATGGCGATGACAAGGCACTGGGCCAGGTGGCACTGACCACCTTCAACAATACCCAGGGCCTGGAGCAGAAGGGCAACAACCTGTGGGTGGAGACCTTTGATTCGGGCACCCCGCGCACCAGCCCTCCGGACACCTCGAACATGGGCAAGATCCAGGCCGGCGCGCTGGAATCGTCCACCGTGGACCTGACCGAGCAGCTGGTGAACATGATCGTGGCGCAGCGCAACTTCCAGGCCAACGCGCAGATGATCACCACGCAGGACCAGATCACCCAGACCGTCATCAACATCCGTTGATGAGCTGCTGACCCTGTCACGGAACTTCCCGCATGGATAAAGCCCTTTACGTGGCGATGACCGGTGCCCGCGCCTCCCTGCAGGCGCAGGGTACGCTCAGCCACAACCTCGCCAACTCGGACACCCCCGGCTTCAAGGAAGCGCTGGCCAACACCGAAGCCTTCCCGATCCGTGGGCAGGGCTACGCCTCGCGGGTGGATGCGCTGCACGTCGACGCCGGTTTCAACCGCAGCGCCGGCGCGCAGCACATCACCGGCAAGCCGCTGGACCTGTCGTTGCAGACCGGCACCTGGCTGGCCGTGCAGGCCACCGATGGCAGCGAAGCCTACACCCGGGGGGCCGCGCTGTCGGTCACCCCCAATGGCCAGCTGGTGACGTCCAGCGGCCGTGCGGTGCTGGATGACAACAACAACCCCATCGCCATTCCGCCCTACCAGGCAATGGAAGTGGGCAACGACGGCACGATCTCGATCATTCCGCAGGGCGAAGGCCCGCAGACCATGGCGATGATCGGCCGCATCAAGATCGTGCAGGCGCCGGACGAGCGCCTGGAACGCGGCCTGGACGGCCTGTTCCGCAACACCGACCCGCAGCAGCCCTTCGCCCAGGCGCAGGGTGCCACCGTGCACAGCGGCCAGCTGGAAGGCAGCAACGTGGACGCCGCCGGCGCGCTGGTGCAGATGATCCAGCTGCAGCGGCAGTACGAAATGCAGGTGCAGGTAATCAAGCACGGCGACGAGAACGCGCGCAGCGCCAACAGCCTGCTGCGCCTGGGCGGCTGACGGAATTCCGGCGCCGGCACGGGCCGGCGTTGGCACACCGCTTGCACAGCCTTCACCAACGGCCGCACCGCGCGGCCCGCTTCAGCCAGACAGGATTCCGAAGATGAACCAGGCATTGTGGATCGCAAAAACCGGACTGGACGCGCAGCAGACGCGCATGTCGGTGGTTTCCAACAACCTCGCCAATACCAACACCACCGGTTTCAAGCAGGACCGCGCCAGCTTCGAAGACCTGCTGTACCAGCAGGTGCGCCAGCCCGGCGGCGCCAGTTCGGCACAGACGCAGCTGCCGACCGGCCTGCAGCTGGGTACCGGCGTGCGCGTGGTGGCCACCTCGAAGAACTTCGAACAGGGCAGCCAGCAGCAGACCGGCCGCGCACTGGACGTGATGGTCAACGGCCGTGGCTTTTTCGAAGTGCAGCTGCCCGATGGCAGTTCGGCCTACACCCGCGATGGCTCGTTCAAGATCAACCAGGACAGCGAGCTGGTGACCAATACCGGCTACCCGGTGCAGCCGGGCATCCAGATTCCCGAAGGTGCGCAGTCGGTCACCATCGGCAGCGACGGCACCATCAGCGTGAAGATGGCCGACGACGCCGCATCGGTGGAAGTGGGCGCGCTGACCCTGACCGATTTCGTGAACCCGGCCGGCCTGCAGGCCCGTGGTGAAAACCTGTTCCTGGAAACCACCGCCTCGGGCCCGGCGCAGAACGGCAACCCCGGCCTGAACGGTCTGGGCACCGTGGTGCAGGGTGCGCTGGAAGGCAGCAACGTGAACGTGGTGGAAGAGCTGGTGTCGATGATCGAAACCCAGCGCGCCTACGAAATGAACGCCAAGGCCATTTCCACCACCGACGCCATGCTGGGCTATCTGAACCAGAACGTCTGATCGAGACCATCGGGATACCGCCATGTCGTCCATCACTACCCTCGCCCGCACCGCGCTGTGCTGCGCCGTTACTGCCCTGCTGGGCGGCTGCGTGATTGCCGGCGACGTGCGCCCCTACCCGGCCATGGCCCCGGTGCAGCCGATCGTGCCGATGCAGGCCGCGCCCACCGCCGGCGCCATCTATGCCGCCGGCCCGACGCTGAACCTGTATGCCGACCGCCGCGCCCGCGATGTGGGTGATCTGCTGACCATCACCCTGCTGGAAAACACCACCGCGCAGACCAGTGCCAACACCGCCACCAGCAAGGAATCGGGCCTGACCATCGGCTCACCTTCGCTGTTCGGCGCACCGGTCACCCTGGGCGGCAAGGACATTCTGAGCGCCAGCGCCAATGGCGAACGCGAGTTCACCGGCAAGGGCAACAGCGCGCAGAGCAACCGCCTGCAGGGCAGCGTGACGGTCACCGTGGTGCAGCGCCTGCCCAACGGCAACCTGGTAGTACAGGGGCAGAAGAACCTGCGCCTGAACCAGGGCGACGAACTGGTGCAGGTGCAGGGCATCGTGCGCCCCGGTGACATCAACCAGGACAACACCGTGCCGTCCAGCCGCGTGGCCGAGGCCCGCATCGTCTATGGCGGCCGTGGTGCCGTGGCGCAGTCCAACGCCATGGGCTGGCTGAGCCGCTTCTTCAATTCGGCGCTGGCGCCGTTCTGAGTACTGTCATGAACTCTCTCTTCTCTTCCACGTGGCAGCGACGCATGGCGTCGCTCTACGGAGCATTCTTCCTGCTGCTGGCCGTGGCGGCCCCCGCCAGTGCCGAGCGCATCAAGGACCTGGCCCAGGTGGGCGGCGTGCGCGGCAACGCGCTGGTTGGCTACGGCCTGGTGGTGGGTCTGGATGGCAGCGGTGACCGCACCAGCCAGGCGCCGTTCACCGTGCAGAGCCTGAAGAACCTGCTGGGCGAGCTGGGCGTGAACGTGCCGGCCAACGTCAACCCGCAGTTGAAGAACGTCGCCGCCGTGGCGATCCACGCCGAACTGCCGCCGTTCGCCAAACCGGGCCAGCCGATCGACATCACCGTGTCTTCCATCGGCAACGCCGTATCGCTGCGCGGCGGCTCGTTGCTGATGGCGCCGCTGCGCGGTGCGGACGGCCAAATCTATGCCATTGCCCAGGGCAACCTGATCGTGGGCGGCTTCGGTGCGCAGGGCAAGGATGGTTCGCGCGTGTCGGTGAACGTGCCCAGCGTGGGCCGCATTCCCGGCGGTGCCACCGTTGAACGTGCGCTGCCCGATGTGTTCGGCGCCAACGGCGAGATCACCCTGAACCTGCACAACAACGATTTCACCACCGTCTCGCGCATGGTTGGCGCGCTGAACAATGCCTTCGGTGAAGGTGCCGCACGTGCGGTGGACGGCGTGACCGTGGCCGTGCGCGCGCCGACGGATCCCGGTGCACGCATTGGTCTGCTGGCCCGCATTGAAAACCTGGAACTGACCCCGGGCAGCGCCCCGGCCAAGGTGGTGGTCAATTCGCGCACCGGCACCGTGGTGATCGGCCAGCAGGTGCGCGTGGGCCCGGCGGCGATCTCGCACGGCTCGCTCACCGTCACCATCCAGGAAAACGCCAACGTCAGCCAGCCCAACGCGCTGGCCGGTGGCCAGACCGTGGTAACCCCGCAATCGACCATTACCGCCACCAACGATGGCAGCCGCATGTTCAAGTTCAGCGGCGGCACCAGCTTGGACGAGATCGTGCACGCGGTGAACGCGGTGGGTGCCGCGCCGGGCGACCTGATCGCGATCCTGGAAGCCCTGAAGCAGGCCGGTGCGCTGAGCGCCGAGCTTGAGGTGATCTGACATGCGCATCACCCCCGCCCTTGAGCTGCACCCGACGCAGCAGAACGATCCGGCCAAGATCGACAAGGTCGCACGCCAGCTGGAAGGCCAGTTCGTGCAGATGCTGGTGAAGAGCATGCGCGATGCCAGCTTCGGCGATTCGCTGTTCCCGGGTGAAAACAAGGTCTTCCGGGACATGTACGACCAGAAGATTGCCGAGACCCTGACCCGCGGCAAGGGCCTGGGCCTGCACGAATCCATCGCGCGCCAGTTGTCTGGCAACCAGGGCGATGCCCCGGCGCTGGACACCCGCGTGGACCCGGCCAAGGCCAGCCGTGCTTACCAGTTGAACGCACCGGCGCAGGCGCCGTCGCTGCCGCTGGAGGACGCCAGCAACGCACTGCGCATCCTGCAGCAGATGTCCGCCGGCGTGCAGGACGGCGCGCAATCGTCGGTGGCACCGATGGAACAGGCGCTGGACCTGATTGCCGGCCGCGAAAGCAGCAGCGCGCACCGTGCGCTGGGCACCGAGGATCCGTACGCCAGCAATATCGGCGGCGCCGATTGGGCCGCCGCCAGCGACCAGTGGGCGCCCACGGCCAGCAACCGTGGCAGCACCGGCACCGCCGCCGACGCGCTGGCCAGCCGCACCGCCGTGGCCCAGCTGGGCGCGCACACGCCGGAAGGCTTCGTGGCCAGCATCTGGCCGCACGCGCAGAACGCGGCCAAGGAACTGGGCGTGGATGCCCGCGCCCTGGTCGCCCAGGCCGCGCTGGAAACCGGCTGGGGCAAGCGCCAGATCAAGCATGCCGACGGCAGCACCTCGCACAACCTGTTCGGCATCAAGGCCACGGGCTGGAAAGGCCAGAGCGCGGTGGCAGGCACCCACGAATACGTGGATGGCGTGCGCCGTAACGAAACCGCCAGCTTCCGCGCCTACAGCTCGCCGGCCGAAAGCTTCGCCGATTACGTGCGCCTGCTGAAGACCAGCCCGCGCTACCAGCAGGCCCTGCAGGCCGGCACCGATGTACAGGGCTTCGCCCGTGGCCTGCAGCGTGCCGGCTATGCAACGGACCCGAGCTACGCCGCCAAGATCGCCGCCATTGCCGGTGGCCCGACCATCGAACGCGCGGTTGCCGCGGTGACCGATGCCGGCGCCCGCCTTGGCCAGACCTTCGCCAGCACCGCAACCGCGGCGCTGGGTATCACCCGCCGTTGAGGAACCCCATGTCCAGCGTCCTTTCCACCGGTACCAACGCCCTGCTCGCCTTCCAGCGTGCCCTGGCGACGACCAGCCACAACGTCGCCAACATCAACACGCCCGGCTACAGCCGGCAGAAGGTCGACTTTGCCACCGCCACCCCGCAGAACTTCGGGTATGGCGAGGTTGGCAACGGTACCCGCATCGTCGATATCCGACGCGCCGCCGACCAGCTGGCGATCTCGCGCCTGCTCGACAGCAGCGGCGAGCTGGCGCGGCTGCAGCAGCTTTCCACCATGGCCGACCGCGTTGATGCGCTGTTCTCGGACACCGCCACCAACGTGTCGGGCATGTGGTCGAACTTCTTCGACACCGTCAGCGGCCTGTCGTCCAACGCCGCCGGCACCGCCGACCGGCAGAACATGCTCGACAGCGCCAACGCGCTGGCCAATCGCTTCCAGCAGCTCAACACCCATCTCAACAATCTCAATGGCGAGGTCAACAATGGCCTGATCGGTGGCGCCACCGAGGTCAACCGCCTGGCATCGGAGATCGCGCAGATCAACGGCGCCATCGGCACCAACATCGCCGGCGCCTCGCCGGACCTGCTGGACCGCCGCGACCAGCTGGTCGCGCAGCTGGTGGGCTACACCGGTGGCACTGCCGTCATCCAGGACGGTGGCTTCATGAACGTCTATACCGCCGGCGGCAACGCCCTGGTGGTGGGCACGACGGCATCGAAGGTGACCACCGTCGCTGATCCCTACCAACCCGAGCGGCTGCAGCTTGCCCTGCAGACCCAGAGTGGCACGATCACCCTGGACCCGAAGGCCGTAGGTGGCCAGATCGGCGGCCTGATGGAGTTCCGCGACACCGTACTGACCCCGGCCCAGGCCGAACTGGGCAAGATGGCTGTCGGCCTGGCCGAGACCTTCAACAGCAGCCACCGCAACGGCGTGGATCTGTATGGCCAGATGGGCGGTGACTTCTTCAATCTGGGCGCCCCCCGCGTCACCGGCAACACCGCCAACACCGGCACCGCGAGCATCAGCGCCAGCTACGGTGACCTGTCCAAGCTGGACGCCCAGAACATCGTGCTGAAGTACGACGGTACCCAGTGGCAGGCCAGCCGCGCCGATACTGGCGCCACCATTCCCATGACCGGCACCGGCACCGCTGCCGATCCGCTGGTGATCAGCGGCGTGGAGCTGGTGGTGGGTGGAACCCCGGCCACCAACGATCGCTTCCTGCTGCAGCCCACCGCAGGTGTCGCCGGCAGCCTGAGCGTGGCAATCACCGATGCCTCGCGCATTGCCGCGGCGGCCGCGATCAAGGGCGCGGCTGCGCTGGCCAACACAGGCACCGGAAAGCTCAGCGGCGTGACCGTCACCGACGCCAGCAATGCCAATCTGCGCAATCCGGCGGCCATCGTGTTCACCTCGGCCACCACCTACACCATCGATGGTGGCGCACCGCAGACCTACACCCCCGGCCAGACGATAAGCGCCAATGGATGGAGCTTCGTGCTGGATGGCGCGCCCAAGACCGGCGACACCTTCAACATCACCCCCACCCCTGCCGGCTCATCGGACAACAGCAACGCCATCGCCCTGTCCAAGGTGGAAGATGCCAAGGCATTCAACGGCGGCACGGTCACCCTCAACGGTGCATTGGGCGGGCTGACCACCCAGGTGGGCGCCGCCGCGCGTTCGGCCGAATACTCGCTCAGTGCCCAGCAGGTCATCACCGACCAGGCGCAGTCGGCGCGCGATTCCATTTCCGGGGTCAACCTGGACGAAGAGGCCGCTGACATGCTCCGCCTGCAGCAGGCCTATCAGGCGGCCTCACAGCTGATCTCCACCGCCGATAACATGTTCCAGACCATCCTGCAGGCGGTGCGCTGATGAACAACCGCATTTCCACCGGCATGATGTTCAGCCAGTCCGTGTCGCTGATGATGTCCAAGCAGGCAAAGCTGAGCCACCTGGAACAGCAGATCGCCACCGGCAGCAAGATCGTCACCGCCAAGGACGACCCGGTGAACGCCGGCGCCGCCGTGGGGCTGGATCGCACTCTGGCGGCGCTGGAACGCATGAAACTCAACGCGGGCAACGTACAGAACCGGCTGGGCGTGCAGGAAAACACCCTGGCCCAGGTGGGCGACATGATGGGCCGTATCAACGAGCTGACCATCTACGCCAATAATCCGGCGCTGGCCCCGGCCGACAAGCAGTCCATGGTGACCGAAATCAAGGCAATCCGGGACAACCTGCTGTCACTGGCCAACTCGAGCGATGGCACTGGTCGCTACCTGTTCGGTGGTACCAATGACAGCAACCCGCCGTTCTCGCAGGTGGGTGGCAGTGTGGTCTACAGCGGCGACCAGACCCAGCGCCAGGTGGAGGTCGGACCGGACACCTACGTGCGTGATGCCCTGCCCGGCAGCGAGGTCTTCCTGCGCATCCCCACCGGCGACGGCTTTGTCGATGGTGGCCCGGCCGCTGGCAACACCGGTACGGGCGTGCTGACCAACATCACCCGTGACGGCACTGACAACTGGAACGGGCAGGCCTTCAGCGTGCGCTTCACCGCTGCCGACACCTACGAGGTGTTGGATGCGGGCGGTACGGTGGTGGGCAATGGCACGATGAAGTCCGGCGATGATCTGGTGGTCAACGGTGTGCGCCTGCACATCGATGGCAAACCTGCCGCCGGTGACAGCTTCTCGGTCACCCCGTCCAGCAGTCGCGACATCTTCGGCACGCTGGATTCGCTGATCGGCGCGCTGGAAGCCGACACGGGAACGCCGCAGACCCTGGCCGTACAGCAGAACGCGCTGCAGAGCAGCCTGCGGGATGTCGCCCGGGCCGCCGAGCGGATGATCGACGCCCGCGCCTCCGGCGGCGCACAGCTGAAGGCGCTTGACAACGCCGCGGACATGCGTGAATCCAATGGCGTGACCCTGAAGACCACCCTGTCGCAGATGCGCGACCTGGACTACGCCGACGCGCTGAGCCAGTACCAGCTCGAGAATACTGCGCTGCAGGCCGCGCAGACCCTGTTCGCACAGATGCAGCAGATGTCGCTGTTCAACAAGCTCGGCTGAGCCGACGGGGCCTGGCCCCTTCACCGCTGACCCCCTCAAGGCCGCGATGCCCAGCATCGCGGCCTTTTTCGTTTGTGTTGCTGGAGCGCAGGAGCGCCGGGCCATGCCCGGCGAAGCACATCTCCATTCAGCTTGGTCATGCAGCGCCGATACCTCTACTGGCGCCGGTCGAATCCACCCCGACCGCCCTTTCCGGGGTCCTCCCCCGCCCTGTCCCAGGGCAGGCAGATCCCCGGAAAAAGCAGCCCCACGCGACGAATTACAGCCCCGACGAAATTCCCGCCTAAAGGTTGTTGACAAAGCGCCGATATTCATTTGGCAACGGCGAAGCACACAGCCAAACAAAAAAAACAGGCGGCGCTTCGTTTCATTCACCAACGGGTTCCATATAAGAGGAGACGACCCCATGGCACAGGTAATCAACACCAATACGATGTCGCTCAACGCTCAGCGCAACCTGAGCACCAGCGGCAACTCGCTGGCCACCACCATCCAGCGCCTGTCGTCTGGTTCGCGCATCAACAGCGCGAAGGACGACGCCGCCGGCCTGGCGATCTCGGAGCGCTTCGGCACCCAGATCCGCGGCCTGGACGTGGCCATCCGCAACGCCAACGACGGCATCTCGCTGGCCCAGGTCGCCGAAGGTTCGCTGAGCGAAGTCGGCAACAACCTGCAGCGCATCCGCGAACTGGCCGTGCAGGCCTCCAACGCCACCAACTCGGCCAGCGACCGCAAGGCCCTGCAGGCCGAAGTGACCCAGCTGGTTTCGGAAGTGGACCGCGTTGCCAAGCAGAGCGACTTCAACGGCACCAAGCTGCTGGACGGCAGCTTCACCAGCCAGCTGTTCCAGGTGGGCGCCAATGCCGGCCAGGCAATCGCGATCAACAGCGTAGTGGATGCCAAGGCCGACACGCTGGGCGCGGCCACCTTCGCCAACGTCTACACCACCCAGGCCATCGCAGCTGACAAGGCTGCTGCGGATACGACCTTCTCCGGCCTGCAGATCGACATCACCCCGCCGGGCGCTGCCGCCGCCACCACGATCAAGGTCGCAGACTTCACGGTCAAGGCTGGCGAATCGATCACTGCTGCAACCGCCGCTGCGGTGAACAGCAAGCTCGGCGAAACCGGGGTCATGGCCAAGCTGGAGGCCGGCAAGATCTCCCTGCACTCTGCCGCCGCAGGCCAGACCTTTGCTTTGTCGGTCAGCGCCACCCCGACCACCGGCGCAACGGCTGTGGATGCAACGTTCGCAAACATCGGCCTGCAGCAGGTTGCCGCCGGCACCGGTGGCACGCTGACCGGCGCAACCGCCCGCCACGTCGAAGACCTCAACGTAAGCACGGTCGAGGGTGCCCAGCAGGCCCTGTCGATTGTCGACAAGGCCTTGGAATCGGTGAACAGCGTGCGCGCCGACCTCGGCGCCATCCAGAACCGCTTCACCTCGGTTGTCGCCAACCTGCAGACCTCGACAGAGAACCTGTCGGCCTCGCGCAGCCGCATCAAGGACACCGACTTCGCCAAGGAAACGGCAGAGCTGACCCGCACCCAGATCCTCCAGCAGGCCGGCACCGCGATGCTGGCCCAGGCCAACCAGGTACCCCAGAACGTGCTCAGCCTGTTGCAGCGCTGACATGAGCCGCCCCCGAAGCACGTCGGGGGCGTCTAACCCAACTCACGTGCAACCGCTCAAGGACCTCTCCTCATGGCACAAGTCATCAACACCAACACGATGTCGTTGAATGCTCAGCGTAACCTGAGCACCAGCGGCTCCTCGCTGGCCACCACCATCCAGCGCCTGTCCTCCGGTTCGCGCATCAACAGCGCCAAGGACGACGCCGCCGGCCTGGCGATCTCGGAGCGCTTCGGCACCCAGATCCGCGGCATCGACGTTGCCATCCGCAACGCCAACGACGGCATTTCGCTGGCCCAGACCGCAGAAGGTTCGCTGTCGGAAATCGGCAACAACCTGCAGCGCATCCGCGAACTGTCGGTGCAGTCGGCCAACGCCACCAACTCGGCCAGTGACCGCAAGGCCCTGCAGGCCGAAGTGACCCAGCTGGTTTCGGAAATCGACCGCGTTGCCAAGCAGTCGGACTTCAACGGCACCAAGCTGCTGGACGGTTCGTTCTCCAGCCAGCTGTTCCAGGTCGGCGCCAACGCTGGCCAGGGCATCGCGATCGATAAGATCGTCAACGCCAAGGCGGATTCGCTGGGCGCTGCCACTTTTGCTGGCGTGTTCAAGGGCACCGCACTGGCAGCCGCCGCGGACAAGCCGACCGTTGACACCACCATCCAGTCGCTGCAGATCTCGGTTACCCCTGCAGGCGGCACCGCAAAGGCCATCGATCTCGGCGACTTCAATGTGAAGGCGGGCGAGTCCGTGACCGCTGCCACGGTGTCGGCCATCAATGCCAAGATCGGCGAAACCGGCGTTTACGCCGAAGCTGACAAGACGACCGGTCAGATCTCGCTGACCTCCGTCAAGGCCGGCCAGCAGTTCGCCGTCGCCTTCGCCGGCACTGCAGGCACTGCGCCCACCGGTTCGACCGGCGTAGCCGCCACTGCAGCCAACACCGGCCTGACGCAGACTGGCACCGGCGGCGGTGTCATCGCTGCGGCAGCAACCGCCACCACGCTGAAGGACCTGTCGATCACCACCGCAGCAGGTGCACAGCAGGCGCTGGACGTGGTTGACAAGGCGCTGGAGTCGATCAACAGCAGCCGTGCGGACCTGGGCGCCATCCAGAACCGTTTCACCTCGGTCGTTGCCAACCTGCAGACCTCGACGGAAAACCTGTCGGCATCGCGTAGCCGCATCAAGGATACCGATTTCGCCAAGGAAACCGCCGAGCTGACCCGTACCCAGATCCTGCAGCAGGCCGGTACGGCCATGCTGGCCCAGGCCAACCAGGTGCCGCAGGGCGTGCTCAGCCTGCTTCGCTGATCGGCAGTCCGCACATTGATACACCTCCGGGTGCCGGCTGAGCCGGTGCCCGGAGTCCGAGTCTGATTCACGTTCCACCTCCGCCAAAGGAAAAGCACCATGGCACAAGTCATCAACACCAACACGATGTCGTTGAATGCTCAGCGTAACCTGAGCACCAGCGGCTCCTCGCTGGCCACCACCATCCAGCGCCTGTCCTCCGGTTCGCGCATCAACAGCGCCAAGGACGACGCCGCCGGCCTGGCGATCTCGGAGCGCTTCGGCACCCAGATCCGCGGCATCGACGTTGCCATCCGCAACGCCAACGACGGCATTTCGCTGGCCCAGACCGCAGAAGGTTCGCTGTCGGAAATCGGCAACAACCTGCAGCGCATCCGCGAACTGTCGGTGCAGTCGGCCAACGCCACCAACTCGGCCAGTGACCGCAAGGCCCTGCAGGCCGAAGTGACCCAGCTGGTTTCGGAAATCGACCGCGTTGCCAAGCAGTCGGACTTCAACGGCACCAAGCTGCTGGACGGTTCGTTCTCCAGCCAGCTGTTCCAGGTGGGTGCCAATGCCGGCCAGGGCATCGCGATCGATAAGATCGTAAACGCCAAGGCGGACTCGCTGGGCGCCGCGACCTTCGCCGCGGGCTACACGGGCACCGAACTGACTGGCACCGACGACAAGCCGACTGTGGATACCACCCTTCAAGGGCTGCAGATCAAGGTTGCAGGCCCGGGGGTCGCGATTGGTGATGCGAAGGCAGTCGATCTTGGCGACATCAGCGTCAAGGCTGGCGAGTCCATCACGTCCGCAACCGTCTCGGCTATCAATGCCAAGATTGGTGAGACTGGCGTCTATGCCGAGGTCGACAAGGACGGTGCAATTTCCATGACTTCGGTGAAGGCAGGCCAGCAGTTTGTGGTCGACTTCGGTGGTGCGAAGGGCACCGTTCCCACCGGCTCGACTGCCGTCGATGCCGATGGGGACAATACTGGGTTGACGGAAACGAGCACCGACGGCGGCACGATTGCTACGGGTGCAAAGGCCTCCACGCTGAAGGACCTGACGATCACCACCGCCGCGGGTGCACAGCAGGCACTGGATGTGGTCGACAAGGCACTGGAATCGATCAACAGCACCCGTGCAGACCTGGGCGCCATCCAGAATCGATTCACCTCGGTTGTCGCCAACCTGCAGACCTCGACCGAAAACCTGTCGGCATCGCGTAGCCGCATCAAGGATACCGATTTCGCCAAGGAAACCGCCGAACTGACCCGTACCCAGATCCTGCAGCAGGCCGGTACGGCCATGCTGGCCCAGGCCAACCAGGTACCGCAGGGCGTGCTCAGCCTGCTGCGCTGATCCACGGCAAGAAGGCGCCGCTACCGTCGGTTCACACCGACGGTAGCGGCAACCAGAAGGACAAGGCCATCGCAGATGCCGGCCATGCCCGGCCCGGGAACACCCCGAACCGGCTTGGCATCGCCCGCCCCTGCGGACCTCTCTTTCAGCGCTGTACTCTTGACTGTACGTACCGGGTGGCTTCGTCTCCCCCCGATTGTCAGTAGCCTGATCCCTCCCCTACCTTGGGGGAGGGCTTTTTGCAGACTCCCGGCAGCCCGCGGTGAACACACCCGCACCCTGCTCCTACCCTCCTGCAACCGGCGTGCCAGAACCGCCTTGTGGGCAGTGGCACAGGACATGCATCAACGAAGTCCTCAAGACCCGGCGGCACAGGCCGCTATTTTCGTTGACAACGGCCCACCGCTCCGCGCGTGGTCCGGCTACCAGGAGAAACGACGTGGCAGACTTTGGATACGGTGGCATTGGCTCGGGCCTGGATATTTCCGGCATGGTCAGCCAGTTGGTGGCAGCCGACCGCAAGCCGGCAGACAATGCCCTGAACCTGCAGCAGTCCAAGGCTAAGCTGCAGCTGTCGTCGGTGGGCACCATCACTGCCGCGTTCGACAAGCTGAAGACCTCGCTGACCGCCCTGAAGGCCTCCACCGCCTTCGACACCCGCACCGTGACCGCCAGCAAGGGCGGCACCAACAACGCTGACGAGATCCTGACGGCGTCTGTGGCGCTGTATGACGTGGGCACGACCAAGGCCGCTGCGTCCAATGGCACGCACAAGGTGAACGTGCTGGAACTGGCGACCGCGCACAAGCTGATTGCCGATACCTCGGTACCCAAGACCCAGGCCTTCGCCGCCGGAACCTTGACGCTGACGGTTGGCGTGGGCGACAAGGCCAAGACCATGAATGTCGAGGTCGAGGACGGTGACACCCTGTCGACGATCCGCAACAAGATCGATGCCGCCGGCCGCAAGGAAGGCGTGCAGACCACGCTGATCAGCTCGGGCGACAACCAGTACCTGTCCATCGCCCAGGAAAAGACCGGCGCGGCCAACGCCATCAAGCTGGAATACGCGGGTAGTGATCCGGGCCTGACCTCGCTGGTCGGCAGCCTGAAAGAGAACACTGCTGCGAAGGACGCCAAGCTGACCATCGACGGCGTGGAGGTTGTCAGTGCCAGCAATACGGTGGCTGACGCGGTGCCCGGTCTGACCCTGAACCTGAAGATGAAGGGTGAAAGCACGGTCACGATCAGCACCGACACCGCTGCTGCCACCAAGGTCATGCAGGAGTTCGTGACCGCGTACAACGCGGCGCTGGCGGCCATCAACACCGAAACCGCCTACGACACGAAAACCAAGGAGGCGTCGTCGCTGACCGGCGATGCGCAGATGCGCGGCGCCATGAGCCAGCTGCGCGCGCAGATGAGCAGCATCCTGAAGGACCTGTCGGCCGACGGCCTTGACCCGAAGACCCTGGGCCTGCAGACGCGCGGCTACCCCAATGCCGACGGCAGCCTGGTGCTGGACACCACCAAGTTCGCTGCCGCACTGGCCAACCAGCCGGAGCGGATCCGCCAGGCCATCACCGGCGACACCGGCGGCGCCGGCAAGCTCTACACGATGGTCGACGGCTATGTCAGCACCACGGTCGGCAAGGAAGGCGCCTTCGTGTCGCGCACCAACAGCCTGAACAAGACGCTGACCGACATCGACAAGCGCCGCGCCGACCTGGACACCCGCATGGAAGGCGTTGCAGAGCGCTACAAGAAGCAGTTCCTGGCGCTGGACACCCTGATGGGCAAGCTGCAGCAGAGCAGCAGCGCCCTGTCGCAGCAGTTGGCCCAGCTGAGCGGCTGATTGCAGGCGAACATGGCTCAAGTTTGGCCACGTTCGCACCGATAACAGAAGCATCAGCAATCACCGCAGTGCCGCCGGCACGGATCCTGACGATCCGTCGGCGGTACACAGCGCAAGGGAGAATCACGAATGTACGGTTCCAGCCGTCAATACGCCGAACAGTATCGCCAGGTAGGTGTGACCAGTGCGGTCGCCGATGCCGATCCGCACAAGCTGGTGGCACTGCTGCTGTCTGGCGCGCTGGAGCGCGTGCGTCGTGCAATGGCCAGCCTTGAACGGGGCGACCAGGCCGGCAAGGGCAAGGCGATCGGCGAGGCCTGTGCGATCGTCGGCCACCTGAATGGTTCGCTCGACCATGAAGCCGGCGGCGAGATCGCCGGCAACCTGTCGTCCCTGTACGACTACGTGCTGCAGCGGCTGACCGAAGCGAACCTGCACAATGATCGGGTCGCCCTTGATGAATCGCTGCAGCTGTTGAGCGAGATCGACGGGGCGTGGAACGCGATTCCGCAGGAACAGCGCCGTCCGGCGGCGGTGGCGCCGTGAGCCTGAGCGATCTGCACGCGCAGCTGGACGCCTTTGAAAAGGCATTGAACGAAGATGCCTTCGAGCGGGCCGACAGCCTGCTGGACGGCCACGATGGCACCCTGCACACCCTGCTCAGCCAGCCGCTGACCGGTGCCGACCACGCCCCGCTGTCGGCACTGCTGGAACGCCAGCAGAGCCTGCTGGGCCTTCTGCGCCAGCGCCGCGATGCAGTGGCCGTACAACTGCAGGATGGCCAGCGATCCCTTCGCGCAGCCCATGCATACCTGCAGGCAGAATCGCTGGCATGACCCTGCTGCCGACCACCTCGCTGCACCACCCGGCCGAAAGCGAGCTGTTCGACGAAACGCTCAGCTGCGAACTGGCCCTGCCTGCCGAGTTCCAGGCCGGCAGTGCGCTGGGCCGTACCGGCAATGCCGAAGCCTTGCTGCGCAGCCTGGCCCTGGTGGAAGACAGCAGGGTGGACGAGCACGAGGAGCGCAGCGAAGCCACCCTGCAGCTGCAGCGCCTGGAAGCCAAGCTGGACCTGACCATGGTGCTGCTGGGCCGGCTGGTACGCCAGCAAGGGCACGACCTGCCCCTGCGCCCGGTCCGCTGGTCGCGCCGTGGCATCCGCCTGCAACTGGGCCCGCGCAGCGGCGCCAGCCCCGGCCAGGCCGGCGTCGTGCGGCTGCAGCCCAGCGATTGGCTGCCCGACCATATCGACCTGCCGGTGGAGGTGGTGGCCGAGGCCGCCGACGGCAGCGGCGGCCACTTCCTGTGGCTGCGCTTCAGTCATCTGGGCGATGGCCTGGAAATGGCCATGGAACGCCACCTTTTCCGTCTACACCGTCGACAGGTTGCCGAAGCGCGCCGGACGCGCTGAACGCCGTCACCGTAGTGCGTGGCCGACGGGCCTTGGCGGGCCCGTTCAGCTAAGTTAAGGTGGACTCCCCTCACGGACCTGCTGCGTGCCTGTGCGAGTTCTCATCGTCGACGATCACACCCTGGTTCGCGCTGGCCTGGCGCGGCTGTTGCAGGGGTTTGCCGACGTGCAGCTGGTGGCCGAAGCCAGCAACGCCGAACAGGCGCTGCAGCTGGCCCTGCAGCATGCACCGGACGTGGTGCTGATGGACCTTTCCCTGCCCGGCCGCACCGGCCTGGAAGCGCTGAGCGACATCCGCCTGCGCGCACCCGGCACCCGGGTGGTGATGATGACCATGCATGACGATGCCGCCCATGTGCGCGATGCATTGGACCGCGGCGCCGTGGGTTTCGTGGTGAAGGATGCCGCGCCGCAGGAACTGGAACTGGCCCTGCGCGCCGCCCATGCCGGCCAGGTGTTCCTGAGCCCGCAGATCTCGGCCAAGATGCTGGCGCCCATGCTGGGCCGCGAAAAGCCCACCGGCATTGCCGCGCTGTCGCCGCGCCAGCGCGAGATCCTGCGGCAGATCGGCAAGGGCGAAAGCAACAAGGAAATCGCCGCCGACCTGGGTATCAGCGTGAAGACGGTGGAGACCCATCGCGCGCGCATGATGGAATCGCTGGGGTGTCGCCGCGCCAACGATCTGCTGCTGCTGGCCGCTCGCCACCAGCACGAGCTGGAATGATCGTCCGCCGGAAAACCCGCGCCTTGCGCGTTGGTCGACCAACGGTCGACCCTACCGACCCGGGCCCTGCATCGGCGACGACTTCCCGTCACCCCGACGGACCCTGACAGGTTTCCGTACAGCCCGACCCACCTTTGCCCGGCCTGGCACACCAGCAATCAACGATTTAGCCGCGGCCATCGTCAACTTCCCGCGCTTTCGTAGGGAATTCCCCTACAGCGTGTCGGGAACTCAACCAAGCGCCTCAGGAACCCCCCGATTCCGGACCTGCCGGATCAAAAGCAAGATGTGTTCCACAAGGCGCCGGGGAGCGGTGCCGGGGAACCACGATGAAGGCTGCACTCTCGACCCAGCTGGGCCAACAACTACACCTGACGCCGCAGCTGCTGCAGTCGATCCGCCTGCTGCAGCTCGATGGCCTGCACCTGGAACAGGAAATCCAGCGCCTGCTCGATTCCAATCCGCTGCTGGAAATCGAAGAAGCCGAGGCGCCCGTTGCCGACGCCAGCGATGCCACCGCCACCACCCTGGAAACGGCGGCGTTCGACGAGCTGCCCGAATCGTCCATGTGGGACGTGGCCGGCACCAGTTGGCAGGACGGCGATGATGACCGCATGGCGCGCATTGCCGCCGGCGAATCCAGCGACCCGCAGCTGCGCGTGCTGCAGCGCCTGGCACTGGACCTGGACGACCGTGGCCTGGCCATCGCCGCGTTCTGGCTGGAACACTGCGATGACGCCGGCTACCTGCAGGCCCCGCTGGCCCAGCTGCACCTGCTGGCCAGCGCCCAGTTCGATGTCGACGCCGCAGGCGTGGAAGCCATCCGCCAGCAGCTGCTGCACGGCGAACCGGCCGGCATGGCCGCACAGGACCTGCGTGAATGCCTGCTGGCCCAGCTGTACAGCCTGCAGGGCCTGGTACCGGGCCGTCACCTGGCCGGGCGCATCCTGGAAGGCGCGCTCGACGCCCTGGCCGCCCACGACTACCTGGCCCTGGCCCGCCAGCACGATGCCGAAGTGGACGACGTGCGCGAAGCGGTGCGCCTGATCCTGTCGCTGCAGCCGCGCCCGGGTGACAGCCTGCAGACCGACAGCAACGTGGCCGTGGTACCGGACGTGGTGGCCTGGCATGCCGACGAGCAGTGGAAGGTGGCGTTGAACCCGGCCACCAGCCGCCGCGTGTCCATCAACAGCCAGTACGAACAGGCCCTGGCCGACACCGCCGATGCTGCGCCTGCCCTGCGCGAAATGCTGCAGGAAGCCCGCTGGTTCAGCCGCGGCCTGTCCATGCGCTACGACACCCTGCTGCGCACCGCGCGGGTCATCGTCGAACGCCAGGCCGCCTTCCTGGTACGTGGCGACGAAGCCATGGCACCGCTGACCCTGAAGGAAGTGGCCGAAGAAATCGGCATGCACGAATCCACCGTTTCGCGCATCACCACCGGAAAGTACCTGCAGACCCCGCGCGGCACCTTCGAACTGAAGCACTTCTTCGCCGTGCGCCTGGAAGGTGCCAGCGTGTCCGGGCAGGCCGTGAAAGCCATGGTGCGCCGCCTGATCGACGCCGAACCGGCCGGTCGCCCGCTGGCCGACGAGGCCATCGCCGGCCTGCTGTCGCGACAGGGGGTGAACATTGCCCGCCGAACCGTCGCAAAATACCGCGAACAACTGGATATCGCTCCGGCCCGCGAACGGCGCCGGATCAGCGCCAGGCAACCCCAGCTGGCCCGGGTGGGCTGAAAAGGATGTTGGACATGAACAAGCTCACAGTGCTGCTGGTCGATGACCATGAAGGTTTCATCAACGCCGCCATGCGTCATTTCCGCAAGATCGACTGGCTGCAGATCGTTGGCAGCGCCGGCAACGGCCTGGAAGCGATCGAGCGCTCGGAAAGCCTGCGCCCGCAGGTGGTGCTGATGGATCTGGCCATGCCGGAAATGGGCGGCCTGCAGGCCACCCGCCTGATCAAATCGCAGGATGATGCCCCGTACATCGTGATTGCCAGCCACTTCGACGACGTCGAGCACCGCGAACACGCGCTGCGCGCCGGCGCCGACAACTTCGTCAGCAAGCTGTCCTATATCCAGGAAGTCATGCCGATCCTGGAAGGCCTCAGGGAGGATAGATCGTGAGCGAATCGCGCATCCTGGTACTGGACAACGATGCCGTGCGCGCCGAGCGCACCGTTGCCCTGCTGGAATTCATGGATTTCAACCCGCGCTGGGTCTCCGACGCGGCCGATTTCGACCTGGGCCGCCAGCGCCAGAACGACTGGATGGCGGTGATCGTCGGCAGCCTGGACGAAAGCCCCGCCAGCACCGCGCTGTACGCGTGGCTGGGCGGCAGCAGCCTGCCGCCGCCGGTGCTGCTGGCCGATGGCGATGCCGCCACGTTCGCCCACCAGCATGGCCTGCACGAAGCCAACATCTGGCCGCTGGAAGCGCCGCTGCGCCACGCGCAGATGGAAGCCCTGCTGCGCCGTGCCAGCCTGAAGCGGCTGGATGCCGAGCACCAGGCCGGCGCCGTGCAGGACCAGGGCCCGACCGGCACCGGCCCGGCGGTGACCACCCTGCGCACCATGATCGAACAGGTGGCCGCCTTCGACACCACCGTACTGGTGCTGGGCGAATCGGGCACCGGCAAGGAAGTCGTCTCACGCGCGATCCACCAGCGCTCGCCGCGCCGTGACGGCCCGTTCGTTGCGATCAACTGCGGCGCCATTCCGGCCGACCTGCTGGAAAGCGAACTGTTCGGCCACGAAAAGGGCGCCTTCACCGGCGCACTGACCGCGCGCAAGGGCCGTTTCGAAATGGCCGAGGGCGGCACCCTGCTGCTGGACGAAATCGGCGACATGAGCCTGCCGATGCAGGTGAAGCTGCTGCGCGTGCTGCAGGAACGCAGCTTCGAACGCGTGGGCGGCAACCAGACCATCCGCTGCAACGTGCGCGTGGTCGCCGCGACCCATCGCGATCTGGAAACCCGCATTGCCGAAGGCAAGTTCCGCGAGGATCTGTTCTACCGCCTGAACGTGTTCCCGATCGACGTACCGGCTCTGCGCGAACGCCGCGAAGACCTGCCCGCACTGGTGGAAACCATCGCCGCGCAGCTGGCCCGCACCGGCCGTGGCGAAGTGCGCTTCACCCCCGAAGCCCTGCAGGCGCTGGCCGGCTACGAATGGCCGGGCAATGTGCGCGAACTGACCAACCTGGTCGAGCGCCTGGCCGTGCTGCACCCGGGCGGCTCGGTGCGCGTGCAGGACCTGCCGGCCCGCTACCGTGGCGACGCCGCGCTGGCCCCGGTGGCGCCTGCCCCCGCCCCGGCGCCGGTGGCCACAAGCGAGGACCGCCTGGACCTGCGCAGCTTCTCCTTCCACACCCCCGGCAGCGGCAGCCAGCCGGCACTGGAACACGGCATCGCAGTGAACCGCGCCAACGCCCCGGCAGCCCTGCCCGACGACGGCCTGGACCTGCGCAACCACATGGCCAACATCGAACTGGGCCTGATCAACGAAGCCCTGGAACGCACCCAGGGCGTGGTCGCTCACGCCGCCCAGCTGCTGGGCCTGCGCCGCACCACCCTGGTGGAAAAGCTGCGCAAGTACGGCATCGAACGCGAACCGGCCGAACTGGCCAGCTGACCGCCGGCACCGGGGTCAGATCCCTCCCGAAGGGAGGGCTCTGACCCCGCGCGATCCCGGAGGGGTCGGATCCCTTTCCGCTGGAAAGGGATCCGACCCTTTTGCATTTGCACGTTTTCCTAAAGACATCGGCATCGCACTGCGGACCATGGCAGGGACACCCTACGGAGGTTCCGCCATGCATCGTTCAGCAATACTCATCGCCCTGCTCTGCCCGACCCTGGCCACCGCCGCCAACTGCACCCTGCCCGCTACGCTGGACCAGCGCCAGTTCACCAACCTCAGCGATCCACTGTATGCGCCCGAGAACCCGAACGCCGGGCGTATGGTGCAGGTCAGCTTCGGCACGAGCGCTTACACGCTCGATGTACTGGGCACCGATATCCGCATCGGCGGCAGCTACCGCTACCAGCGTCTGGCCCCGCACGCCGCGGAAATCCAGATGGTCGAAGCCCACCCCGACGGCCCAGCCCGCTACACCCTGCTGCTGACCTGCCTGACCCCGAACCAGGGCCGCTTCATCTACACCCAGCACGAC
Organism: Stenotrophomonas sp. B1-1; assembly: GCF_010894375.1. Classification (NCBI taxonomy): domain Bacteria; kingdom Pseudomonadati; phylum Pseudomonadota; class Gammaproteobacteria; order Lysobacterales; family Lysobacteraceae; genus Stenotrophomonas; species Stenotrophomonas sp. B1-1. Next base: position 39,642 of record NZ_JAAIUZ010000024.1, read on the forward strand.
GGCCCCATCGTGCCCCGGCAGCGCCAGAATTCCGGCCGCTGGACCCTGCAGCCCTAGGCCAGAAAACCGACGCCGGTTAAATGACACCGCACCATCCACGCATGGCGTGGATCTACTGTGTCGACCAAGGTCGACACCTACCAGAGCGCGATGCCGTTCCGACAGGTCGCAGAGAACTGTCGAAGGCGGGGTGGGTCCGGTTGCGGGGGCGTGAGCGCCATGGATGGCGCGGCTAAGCCCCCATGGACGGGTTTACGGCGTCCCCCGCATCCGGACCCACCCCGCCATCCCCAGGAAACCAGCTTTTGACGTTGCTTCAGTCGAGCATGGCTCGACTCTACAGCGGGTGCAGGGCTGCAAGCCCCGCCAGGAACACACCCCCACCCTCACCACTCTGAATCAAAAACCGGTTTCGGCACGCCGCTTGCACTGCTTCCAGACGAAAGCCCCCATCCCTGTTTCTGGAACCGTTGCAGATGTCCCACTCCGTCACTTCGATCCTTTCCCAGATCCGCTCCTATCAGACCCAGATGGGACAGCCAGCGCTCAACCCGCTGGCCGAAGCGCCGCGCAGCAATGCCCTGCCCAACGCGGTGCTGGATGCCCCGCAGGTGCAGCCGCCCAGCTTCACCGAAACCCTGCGCGGCGCCCTGTCCAGCGTGAACGACGCCCAGCAGACCTCCGGCGCCCTGGCCAAGGCCTTCGAAATGGGTGACCCCAGCGCCGACCTGGCCAAGGTCATGGTCGCCTCGCAGCAGTCCCAGATCGCCTTCCGCGCCACCGTGGAAGTCCGCAACCGTCTCGTCCAGGCCTACCAGGACGTGATGAACATGCCGCTGTAAGGATCCAACCGCATGGCACTGACGCTCTCCAAGGAATCCCTGAACGCCGAGAAGGCCGGGCAGTGGTTCGATCGGCTGCAAAGTCTGCAGATCACCCGCCGCCTGGGTCTGATGGCGATGATCGCCGTGGCGGTGGCGGCAGGCCTTGCCGTGTTCTTCTGGGCACAGAAGCCGGGCATGGTGCCGCTGTATACCGGCCTGGACCAGAAGGCCACCGCCGAAGCCACCGACCTGCTGCGCGCCGCACAGATTCCGTTCGAACTGGATCCGGCCACCGGCGGGATCGTGGTGCCGGAAAAGAACCTGCACGATGCGCGCCTGAAGCTGGCCGGTTCCGGCCTGACCGACAGCGGCAAGCTGGGCTTTGAACTGATGGAGCGCGACCCGGGCTTCGGCGTCAGCCAGTTCGTGGAAAGCGCGCGCTACCAGCACGCGATGGAAACCGAGCTGTCGCGCACCATCAACACCCTGCGCCCGGTGCGCGATTCGCGCGTGCACCTGGCCATTCCCAAGCCCAGCGCCTTCACCCGCCAGCGTGACGTCGCCAGCGCCTCGGTCACCCTGGAACTGCGTGGCGGCCAGCAGCTGGAACGCAGCCAGGTCGATGCCATCGTGCACATGGTGGCCGCCAGCATTCCCGACCTGGCCCCGGAACGGGTGACCGTGGTCGACCAGAGCGGTCGCATGCTGAGCGTGAGCGACCCCAACAGCGAAGCGGCGGTCAATGCCGCCCAGTTCGAACAAGTGCGACGCCAGGAAACCTCGTTCAACCAGCGCATCCGCGAACTGCTGGAACCGATGACCGGCCCTGGCCGGGTGAATCCGGAAGTGAGCGTGGACATGGACTTCTCGGTGACCGAGGAGGCGCGCGAACTCTACAACGGTGAGCCGCAGAAGCTGCGCAGCGAGCAGATGAGCGAGAACACCAGCACCACGCCGGGCCCGCAGGGCGTGCCGGGCGCGACCAGCAACAGCCCGCCGGGCCAGCCGGCCGCACCGCCCACCGCGCAGACCCCGACCGAAAGCAGCAAGAACGCCACCCGCAATTACGAGCTGGACCGCACGCTGCAGCACACCCGCCAGCCGGCCGGCCGCATCAAGCGCGTGTCGATAGCGGTGCTGGTGGACAACGTGCCGCGCGCCGGGGCCAACGGCAAGGTCGCACCGCAGCCGCTGTCGGCCGCCGAACTGACCCGCGTGGAAGCGCTGGTGAAGCAGGCCGTGGGCTTCAATGCAGAACGCGGCGATACCGTGTCGGTGATGAACGCGCCGTTCGTGCGCGACACCACCCCGGTGGAAGGCCCGGCCTGGTGGGAACTGCCGTGGGTGCATGATGCCGGCCGCATGCTGCTGGGTGCCATCGTGGTGCTGGCGCTGCTGTTCGGCGTGCTGCGCCCTGCCCTGCGCGCCATCACCGGGCAGACCAAGAAGGACGACGACGCTGCACTGGAACCGCACAGCGCGGACGTGCAGCTGGTGGATGACGATGGCACCCCGCTGCCGGCGCTGGGCGCCGACCGGGTCAGCCTGGGCGGGGCCGAGGCACTGGCCCTGCCGGTGGATTCATATGAGGAACGACTGCGGATGGCCCGTGAAGCCGTAAAGACCGACTCCAAGCGCGTGGCCCAGGTGGTCAAGGGTTGGGTGGCCAATGACTGAGGCACAACTGACCGGCGTGCAGCGCGCTGCCGTGCTGCTGTTGTCCCTGGGTGAACTGGATGCGGCCGAGGTGCTGCGTCATATGGAACCCAAGGAGGTGCAGAAGATCGGCATCGCCATGGCCACCATGACCGACATCACCCGCGAACAGGTGGAACGGGTGATGGACCAGTTCAGCCAGGAGCTGGGCTCGAAGACCTCGCTGGGCGTGGGTTCGGACGACTACATCCGCAACATGCTGGTGCAGGCGCTGGGCAGCGAGAAGGCCGGCAACCTGATCGACCGCATCCTGCTGGGCCGCAACACCACCGGCCTGGACGCGCTGAAGTGGATGGACCCGCGCGCGGTGGCCGACCTGGTGCGCAACGAGCACCCGCAGATCATCGCCATCGTGATGGCTCACCTGGAAACCGACCAGGCCGCCGATGCGCTGAAGCTGCTGCCCGAGCGAACCCGCGTGGACGTGCTGCTGCGCATCGCCACCCTGGACGGCATTCCGCCCAACGCGCTGAACGAACTGAACGAAATCATGGAACGCCAGTTCGCCGGCAACCAGAACCTGAAGTCGTCCAACATCGGCGGCGTGCAGTGCGCGGCCAATATCCTCAACTTCATGGACAGTGGCCAGGACCAGGCGATCCTGGGCGAGATCGCGCGCATCGACGCGCCGCTCAGCGGCCGCATCCAGGACCTGATGTTCGTATTCGACGATCTGGTGGATCTGGACGATCGCGAAATGCAGCTGGTGCTGCGCGAAGTCAGCGGCGAGCGCCTGGGCCTGGCCCTGCGCGGTGCCGACATCAAAGTGCGCGACAAGATCACCCGCAACATGTCCCAGCGCGCCGCCGAAATCCTGCTGGAAGACATGGAAGCGCGTGGCCCGGTGCGCCTGTCCGACGTGGAAGGCGCGCAGCGCGAGATCCTGGCCATCGTCAAGCGCATGGCTGATGAAGGCACGGTCACCATCGGCGGCAGCGCGGAGGCCATGCTGTGAGCAATGTCGTGCGCTGGCTCGCCCCGGACCTGCTGGCCCAGCCCGAACCCGAGCTGGAGCAGGAGGATGTGTTCGAACTGACCGAACCCGACCCGGATCACGAGCCGGAGCCGGTGCTGCAGCTGCCCACGCTGGAAGAGATCCAGGCGATCCAGGACAGCGCGGAGAAGGAAGGCTTTGCCCAGGGCCACAGCGATGGCTATGGCCAGGGCCAGGCCGAGGTGCGCCGCCTGGTCGCGCAGATCGAAGGCATCCTGGACAACTTCAGCCGCCCGCTGGTGCGTCTGGAAAATGAAGTAGTCGGCGCGCTGGGCGAGCTGGCCGTGCGCATTGCCGGCGCGCTGGTCGGCCGCGCCTACGAAGCCGACCCCGCCCTGCTGGCGCAGCTGGTGGGTGAAGCCGTGGACGCGGTGGGCGGCGCCACCCGCGAGGTGGAAGTGCGCCTGCACCCCGATGACATCGCCGCGCTGTCGCCGTTGCTGACCCTGTCACCGCAGCAGCGGCTGGTGCCCGACACCAGCCTGAGCCGCGGCGACCTGCGCGTGCACGCCGAAGCGGTGCGCGTGGATGGCACTTTGGAAGCACGCCTGCGCGGCGCCCTGGATGCGGTGATCCGCCAGACCGGAGCCAATGCATGAACACCGAACCGCACCTGCCGCCGCCGGCGGACTGGACCGTGGCCCGCAACCTGCGCCTGGCCGGCCGTCTGGACAGCCTGCGCGTGGACACCGCACACGGCCGCGGCCTGATCCGTGAGGGCGTGCTGCGCCGCGCGGTGGGCCTGACCCTGGAAGCGGTGGGCTGCGAAGCTCCGCTCGGCGCCAGCTGCAAGGTGGAAGTGGTCGATGGTGGCTGGGTGGATGCCGAAGTGGTCGGCTTCGCCGGCGAACGCACCTACCTGATGCCCAGCGCCGAACTGCACGGCCTGCTGCCCAACGCACGCGTGGTGCCCTCGGCGCGCCGTGGCGGCGTGGAAGTGGGCGAAGGCCTGCTGGGCCGGGTGATCGACAGCGACGGCGTGCCGCTGGATGGCAAGGGCCCGATCCGTGCCGAAGGCCATGTCGGCATGGCCGGCGTGTCGATCAACCCGCTGGCGCGCGAACCTATCACCCAGCCGCTGGACGTGGGCGTGCGCGCGATCAATGCGCTGCTGCCGATCGGCCGTGGCCAGCGCGTGGGCCTGTTCGCCGGTTCCGGTGTCGGTAAGTCGACGCTGCTGGGCATGATGACCCGCTACACCGCCGCCGACGTGATCGTGGTCGGGCTCATTGGTGAACGTGGCCGCGAAGTACGCGATTTCGTTGAAACCACCCTGGGCGAAGAAGGCCTGCGCCGCGCGGTGGTGGTGGCCAGCCCGGCCGACCGCCCACCGCTGGCGCGCCTGCACGGCGCCTACCGCGCCACCGCCATTGCCGAATGGTTCCGCGACCAGGGGCTGAACGTGCTGCTGCTGATGGATTCGCTCACCCGCTTCGCCCAGGCCCAGCGCGAGATCGGCCTGTCGGTGGGTGAACCGCCCACCACCCGCGGCTACCCGCCGTCGGTGTTCGCCAAGCTGCCGGCGCTGGTGGAACGTGCCGGCAACGGCGCCAAGGGGCGCGGCTCGATCACTGCGTTCTACACCGTGCTGACCGAAGGCGATGACCCGCAGGACCCGATTGCCGACGCGGCACGCGCGATCCTGGACGGCCACATCCTGCTCTCGCGCCGGGTGGCCGACAGTGGCCTGTACCCGGCCATCGACGTGGAATCGTCGGTCAGCCGCGTGGTCACGGAAATCGCCGACGAGCCGTGGCGCCTGCGCATCCGCAAGTTGAAGCGCCTGGTGTCGGCCTACTCGGCCAACCGCGATCTGATCGCCATTGGCGCCTACCAGCGCGGCAACGATGCTGCGACCGACGAAGCACTGGAACGCTGGCCGGAAATCATGGAATTCCTCGGCCAGGACGTGGCCAAGGCCGCCGATCTTCCGCACAGCCAGGCCGCGCTGCAGCGCCTGGTGGAACAAGAGAACTAAGCCATGACACAGTCCAAGCGCATCGACCCGCTGCTGAAGCGGGCACAGGAACACGAAGACGCGGTGGCCCGCGACCTGGCCGAGCGCCAGCGCGTGCTGGATACCCATCTGTCGCGGCTGGATGAACTGCGCCGCTATGCCGAGGAGTACGCAAACGCACAGATGGCCGCCACCAGTCCGGCGCAGCTGCTGAACCGCCGTGCCTTCCTGGACCGCCTGGACAGCGCGGTGGAACAGCAGCAGCAGACCGTGAACGGCAACCGCGAAAAGGTGGAAGCCGAACGCGCGCGCCTGATCCTGGCCAGCCGTGACAAAGCCGTGCTGGAGCAGCTGGCCGCCAGCTACCGTGCACAGGAAAAGGTGGTGACCGACCGCCGCGACCAGCGCGAGATGGATGACATCGGCGCACGCCGCGCGCGCCTGGCGCAGGCCGCAGACCCGGACAGCGACCCGCAGGGAGGCCGCGCGTGATGCCTTCCCTGTTGACCGGCAACAGCACCGCCGCCGGCACCACCGGTTCCACCGGCAGCAGCTCGCGCAGCAGCCGCAGCGACAGCAGCAACGGCAGCGGCAGCGGTTTCGACCAGATGCTGCAGGGCGGCGGCAATACGCCTGCGGCCAAGACCGCCAGCACCCCGTCGAAGCCGGCGAACAAGGCGAGCAACACCGACGCGGGCAACGCAGATGCGCGTACCCCGCCAGCCAGTTCAACCGATGCAACCGCCCCCGATGCGGCAACGACCGAGGTGGCCGCCAGCACCACTGACACCCCCGCGCCGGCCACCGACAAGGACGCCGCGACCGACAGCGACGACGCGCCCTGGCCACCACTGGGCCTGGCCGGGCTGGCGCTGATGGTGGCGCCGGTCGCCGATCCCAGCGCGCCTGCATTGCCCACCGCCACGGGCACCGATGCCGACGCGCTGCCCAGCGCCGCGCCTGCGGCGCTTGCCACGCTGCCCGCCGCGACCACCACCGCTACGCCGGCCACCGCGCCTGCGGCCACGGGCGTAGCCACCACCACTACCGCAGCGGATGCCGATGGCGAAGCCATCGAACTGCCGCTGCCCGGCACCGTGCTCGCACAGACCGCGCTGGATGGCGCAGACGATGCGGACAGCCTGTTCGGCAGCGATCGCAGCGTGACCGCACCATTGCAGGTGGCCCTGCCCGCCGCCCTGCAGGACCTGAAGGCCGCGTTGGCCAGCACGCCGGTGTTCAACGGCGAACCCACTCCCACCCCGGTGCTGGGCGATGATGGTTTCGACCAGGCCATCGGTGCACGCGTCGGTTGGCTGGCGGACCAGAAGATCGGCCACGCCCACATCACCCTGAACCCGGAAGACCTGGGCCCGGTGGACGTGCGCCTGCAGATGAACGGTGACAAGGTGCATGCCAGCTTCAGCAGCCCGCACGTGGATGTGCGCCAGGCGCTGGAAAGCAGCCTGCCGCGGCTGCGCGAACTGCTGGGCGAACAGGGCTTCCAGCTGGCCCACGCCGATGTGGGCCACCACAACAGCGGCGACGGCGGAACGTCGGGCCAGAACACCGGCAGCGGCAGTGGCCGGATCGGTGACGGAGAACCGTCGCTGGGCGACACCATGGTGTCGGCGGCGCAGCTGATCCGCCAGCGCGGATTGCTGGACGCCTACGCGTAACCGGTAGCGCCGGGCCATGCCCGGCGGCACCCCGATAGTCCGCCGGGCACGGCCCGGCGCTACCGACGGAATTCCGTCGCCCCCCTTCCCCACCCTTGCGGCACACCCCTTGCATGGCCCTGTGAAGCAACCCCTGAGGAGCTTCACCCCGTGGCCGCAGCCGCTGACAAAACCAAGAAGACCGCCGACAAGGACAAGAGCGCCAAGCCGCGCAGTCCTCTGCTCATCACCGCCCTGGTGGCCGTCCTGGCCGCAGGTGCCGCTGGCGCCGGCGTCTGGTTCTTCACCCAGAGCAAGCACGAACCGGCCACCGCCGAAGCCCCGAAGAAAGGCGCCACCCCGGCCCCGGCCCAGTACTTCGCGCTGGAACCGGCCTTCGTGGTCAATCTGAACGGCCCCATTGATGGCCCGCGCTACCTGCAGGTGGAAGTGCAGCTGATGACCCGCGACGCCGCCGCGCTGGAGGCGATCAAGACCCATGCGCCGGCACTGCGCGCCAACCTGCTGATGCTGTTCTCGCAGGTCAGCCCCGAGCAGATTGCCGACGTGTCCGGCAAGCAGAAGCTGCAGGGCGAAGCGCTGGCCGCCGTGCAGAAAGTGCTGAAGGCCGAGACCGGCAGCAACGGCGCCGACGATCTGCTGTTCACCAGCTTCGTGACCCAGTAAGGGCCTACCGATGAATGACCTGCTGTCCCAGGATGAGATCGATGCCCTGCTGCATGGCGTGGACAGCGGCGCGGTCGAAACCGATCCGGAGCCGCCGTCCGGCGAAGCACGTTCCTACGACTTCGCCAGCCAGGACCGCATCATCCGCGGTCGCATGCCCACGCTGGAAATGGTGCACGAGCGTTTCGCCCGCCTGTGGCGCATCGGTCTGTTCAACCTGATCCGCCGCTCGGCCGAACTGTCCGTGCGCGGCATCGAGCTGATCAAGTTCAACGACTACATGCACTCGCTGTATGTGCCGACCAACCTGAACCTGATCCGCTTCAAGCCGCTGCGTGGCACCGGCCTGATCGTATTCGAGCCGACCCTGGTGTTCGCCATCGTCGACAACTTCTTCGGCGGCGACGGGCGCTACCCCACCCGCATCGAAGGCCGCGAATTCACCGCCACCGAAATGCGGGTGATCCACCTGCTGCTGAAGCAGACCTTCGCCGATCTGCGCGAAGCCTGGGCGCCGGTGATGGAAGTGGATTTCGAATACATCAATTCGGAAATCAATCCGCACTTCGCCAACATCGTCACCCCGCGCGAATACGTGGTGGTGTGCCGCCTGCACGTGGAACTGGACGGCGGTGGCGGCGATATCCACGTCACCCTGCCGTACTCGATGCTGGAACCGATCCGCGAACTGCTGGACGCCGGCATCCAGAGCGATCGCAACGACCGCGATGCCAGCTGGGGCGTGATGCTGCGCGAACAGCTCAACATCGCCGAAGTGACGCTGTCCAGCGTGCTGGCCAGCAAGCGCATGACCCTGCGTGACCTGACCCAGCTGAAGGTGGGCGACATCCTGCCGATCGAGCTGAACACCCAGGTGCCGCTGTGCGTTGAAAACATTCCCGTGTTCACCGGCGAATTCGGCATCGCCAACGGCATGAACGCCGTGAAAGTCACCGCTACCCATCCGCCGGGGACCCGCCCGCGCGTACCCGTCATCCAGGAAGACCCGCAATGAACGATATCGACGCCCTCGAACCGACCCCGGCCCAGTTCGGCAGCCTGCAGGCCGATGAAACCCAGGGTCCGGACCTGAACCTGGACGTGATCCTGGACGTGCCGGTGACGCTGTCGCTGGAAGTCGGCCGCGCCCGCCTGCCGATCCGCAACCTGCTGCAGCTCAACCAGGGCTCGGTGGTGGAACTGGAACGCGGCGCCGGCGAATCGCTGGACGTGTTCGTCAACGGCACCCTGATCGCCCACGGCGAAGTGGTGGTGATCAACGACCGCTTCGGCGTGCGCCTGACCGACGTGGTCAGCCCGAGCGAGCGGATCCGGAGACTGCGTTGAGCCTGCTGCTCGCCACCGCGCAGGCCGCTGCGAAGGCAACGCCGCAGATCGGCCAGCATGCCGCCACCGCACCGAGCCTGTTCGGTGCGGTGCTGGCCCTGCTGGCCGTGCTGGCCCTGGTGATCGGCCTGGGCTGGCTGCTCAAGCGCCTGCCCGGCAGCGGCTTCCGCCCGGCCGAAGGCATGAAGCTGGTGGCCAGCCTGACCGTGGGCGCCAAGGAGCGCGTGGTGGTAGTGGAAGTGAACGGCCAGCAGCTGCTGCTGGGCGTCACCGCCGGCAGCATCAACACCCTGCACACCCTGTCCGAGCCCCTGCCGCCGCCGGCGCCGGTGCGCGTGCCGGACCTGAAGAACCTGCCGAATTTCGCCCAGCTGCTGCAACAGCGGCTGCGCAAGGACCCCTGACATGCGCGTGACCCGTTCCCGCTTCGCCACCCTGATGCCGTGGCTGATCCTGATCGCCCTGTGCCTGCTGCCCGCGCTGGCGTTTGCCGCGCCGGGCGCACCGCCGTCGCTGCCCGATGTAAACGTGGGCAAGATCGGCGGCGCGCCGGTCAGCCTGCCGCTGCAGACCCTGCTGCTGATGACGGCGATCACCCTGATCCCGTCGATGCTGCTGGTGCTGACTTCGTTCACCCGCATCATCATCGTGCTGGGCCTGCTGCGCCAGGCGCTGGGCACCGGGCAGACGCCGTCCAACCAGGTACTGCTGGGCCTGGCCCTGTTCCTGACCGCGATGATCATGCTGCCCACCTGGGACAAGGCGTGGAGCGCCGGCATGGCGCCGTACCTGAACGGCGATATCGACTTCCAGACCGCCTGGACGCTGACCACCCAGCCGCTGCGCGCCTTCATGCTGGCGCAGATCCGCGAAACCGACCTGATGACCTTCGCAGGCATTGCCGGCCACGGCACCTATGCCAGCCCCGATGCGATTCCGTTCCCGGTGCTGGTGGCCTCGTTCGTCACCAGCGAGCTGAAGACTGCCTTCGAGATCGGCTTCCTGATCTTCATTCCGTTCGTGATCATCGATCTGGTGGTGGCCAGCGTGCTGATGTCGATGGGCATGATGATGCTGTCGCCGATGCTGGTGTCGGCGCCGTTCAAGATCCTGCTGTTCGTGCTGGTCGATGGCTGGGTGCTGACCGTGGGTACGTTGGCGGCCAGCTTCAATCCGGCTTGATTGCAGCAACAGCAGTCGAGCACAGCAGTCGAGCATGGCTCGACTCTACCCAAAGCAAATGGAACAACGATGTCTCCCGAACTTGCCCTGACTGAACTGCGTGGCGGCCTGATTACCGTGCTGTGGGTGGCCGGCCCGCTGCTGCTGACCGTGCTGGTGGTTGGCGTGGTGGTGGGCGTGGTGCAGGCCGCGACCCAGTTGAACGAGCCCACCATTGCCTTCGTCGCCAAAGCCGCAGCGCTGACCGCCGTATTGTTTGCGCTCGGCAGCCTGCTGATCGGCCACCTGGTCGAGTTCACCACGCTGCTGTTCCAGCGCATTCCACACCTGATCGGCTAGGAACCGCGCCGCCATGGACGCCGCCACCCAGATGGCCGCCGACGGCCTGCAGGCCTTCGGCATGATCGGCACCGTGCTGTGGACACTGCTGCGCTTCGGCGCGGTGGCCATGGCCATGCCCATGGTCGGGACCCGCGCGGTGCCGGCCCGCGTGCGGGTAATGCTGGCAGCCACGCTGTCCATCGCGCTGGCCCCGCTGCTGCCGCCGGTACCGGACTGGACCGGCTTCGACGCCGCCACCGTACTCACCATTGCCCGCGAACTGGCCATCGGTGTGTCCATCGGCTTCCTGCTGCGGCTGATCTTCGAAGCCGGCGCGCTGGCGGGCGAACTGGTCGCGCAGGGCACCGGCCTGGCCTTCGCGCAGATGAGCGATCCGCTGCGTGGCGGCACCTCGGGCGTGATCGGGCAGTGGTTCTACCTGCTGTTCGGCCTGCTGTTCTTCACCGCCAACGGGCACCTGGCGCTGATCTCGCTGGTGGTGGACAGCTACCGCGCGCTGCCCATCGGCGCGCCGCTGCCCGACCCGCATGCCTTCTTCAGCATCGCCCCCACCTTCCTGCTGACCGTGCTGCGCGGCGGCCTCACCCTGGCCATACCGCTGGTGGTGGCCATGCTGGCGGTCAACCTGGCCTTCGGTGTGCTGGCCCGCGCCGCGCCCGCACTGAACCCGATCCAGCTGGGCCTGCCGGTATCGCTGCTGCTGGGCCTGTTCCTGCTGGCCCTGCTGGCCGGTGAAATGGGCCCACCGGTGCAGCGCATGTTCGACGCTGCGTTCGAGGCCGCTGGCGCCGTCACTCAGTGAGAACTTCATCACATCTTGTTGATTGCCCTGCCCCCCCTGTAACGCGTTACAGTGAATGGGCGGCGACCAGGGGGACGCCGCGCGCGGCCCGCATTGTGTACGGCCGCTTGCCGTAGCCTTGCCCCACCGTAGTTTTTCCGTTGACAGGCAGGTCCGGGAGACTGACGAATGCTGGTAGGCACGTACAACCCATGGCTGGTGGCCACCTCGCTGCTGGTTGCCGTCATGGCTTCGTATACCGCCCTGGCCATGGCCGGGCGCACGGTGACTGCACCTGGCCGCGGTGCCACCTGGTGGTGGCGGCTGGGCGGCGGGTTTGCCATGGGGCTGGGCATCTGGTCCATGCACTTCATCGGCATGCTGGCCTTCGACCTGCCCATTCCGCTGGGCTACGACCTGCCCATCACCCTGGTGTCGCTGGCGCTGGCCATCGCCTCGTCGGTGTTCGCGCTGTGGCTGGTGTCACTGCAGACCCTGCCGCATGGCCGCCTGGCCGGCGGCGCGGTGCTGATGGGCACCGGCATTGCCAGCATGCACTACGTGGGCATGGCCGCGCTGCGCATGCAGCCGGGCATCGACTACCAGCCAGTGTGGCTGGCGCTGTCGCTGCTGGTGGCCGTGGCCGCATCGTGGACCGCGCTGTACGTGGCCTTCCGGCTGCGCGCACAGAACACCCGCAACGTTGATCGGTTGACCGCCGCCGGCCTGCTGGGCCTGGCCATCGTGGGCATGCATTACACCGGCATGGCCGCCGCCCGCTTCCCGGAAGGCAGCGTGTGTGGGGCCGCCGTTGGCGACGGCCTGCGCAGCACCTGGCTGGCGGTGATGGTGGTGGTGCTGACCGTGGCCATTCTGGCGGTGGTGCTGGTGGTGTCCTGGCTGGAACAGCGGGTGGAGGCGCAGCTGCTGCGGCTGCGTAATTCGCTGCTCAGCACCTCGCTCACCGACGCCCAGCAGGAACTGACCCAGGCCGCCCTGCACGACCCCCTTACCCGCCTGCCCAACCGCCTGCTGCTGCAGCGCCGGATCGTGCAGGCGCTGGCCGAGGCCGAACAGCGCGGCAGCCGCTTCGCGGTGATGTTCATGGATCTGGACGGCTTCAAGCAGGTGAACGATGCCTATGGCCACCAGGCCGGCGACGCCCTGCTGGTGGCCGTGGCCGAACGCACCCGCCAGCTGCTGCGGCCCAACGACATGCTGGCGCGGCTGGGCGGTGACGAGTTCGTGCTGGTGGTTCGCATCGAACACGATGAAGACCTGCCGACCCTGGCCCGGCGCATCCTGGAAGCGGTGGGCGGCGGCCCGCTGCTGCCCGACAACGAACTGCAGGTGACCGCCAGCATTGGCGTTGCCATTTGTCCCGACCACGCCGCCAGCGAACGCCAGCTGATGGCCTTTGCCGATGCGGCGATGTACCAGGCCAAGGAGTCGGGCCGCAACGCCTTCGTGCTGTTCTCTGACTGGATGAACGACAGTGCCGAACAGCAGTTCCGGCTGCTGGCCGACCTGCGCCGGGCGATCGGTACCGACCAGTTGTTCCTGCACTACCAGCCGAAGATCCGCGTGGCCTCGCAGGCCGTGGCCGGCGCCGAGGCGCTGATCCGCTGGCGCCATCCCGAACAGGGCCTGATCCCGCCGGACCGCTTCATCCGCCTGGCCGAGCGCAGCGGTGCCATCCACGATATCGGTCGCTGGGCGCTGGAACAGGCCTGCCAGCAGTTGCGCCGCTGGCACGATGCCGGCCATGACGGCTGGTCGATGTCGGTGAACCTGTCGCCGGTGCAGTTCAGTTCACCGCACCTGCTGCGCGATGTGGAAGACGTGATCGAACGCTACGCCATCACCCCGCGCCACCTGGTGCTGGAAATCACCGAAAGCACGGTGATGCGCGATACCGATACCAGCCTGCGCCTGCTGCAGAGCCTGTCGGCGCTGGGCGTGGGCATTTCCATCGATGATTTCGGCACCGGCTATTCCAGCCTGCTGTACCTCAAGCGCCTGCCGGCCACCGAAATCAAGATCGACCACGCCTTCGTGCGCGATCTGGAACACAGCCCGGAAGACGTGGTGATCGTCTCGGCCATCGTGGCCCTGGGCCACGCGCTGGACATGGACATCGTGGCCGAGGGCGTGGAAACCGCCCCCCAGCGCGCCTATCTGGAACGGCTGGGCTGTGATTACCTGCAGGGCTACCTGCTGGGGCGCCCGGTGGACCCGGCCCGCTTCATGCAGCTGCACGACCTGCCGCGGCCGCGGGTAGAGCTGGCCAACCCACCGCCGCGCTGACGCGTCCGCCCGCCGGGCATGGCGCGGCGCTACCGCCCGGCTCTGGTAGGTGCCAACCTTGGTTGACACTTCCCACCTCCGCCGGGCATGGCCCGGCGCTGCCACCCCGCTCTGGTAGGTGCCAACCTTGGTTGGCACATTCGCGCCCTTCCCGCGCTGGGAAGCCAGCCGCGGCCAGCGCAGCTGGCAATTGCCCGGCATGCGCAATACGCTTTCCCGGACATCGGTGAATGGAGTATGCGTATGTCAGGGAAGAGTTCATTCGAAAGTCCGCGCTGGCACCGTGACCTGCTTCGCTTCCTGCCGCTGAAGAGCCAGTTCGTGCTGTCCGGCAATGTGCGAGATCTGCAGGCCGGCGAACTGCAGCCCGGCCTGGTCACCGCGCAGGGCTTCAACCAGCACCTGTGCACCACCCTGCTCGACGAAGGCTTCAGCCACGTCCTCGGCTGGGACCCGCTGGCCGGCTTCCGCGTTCTGAGCCGCGCAGGCGCAGAGCCCACCGACGGCGATGCCTTGCTGCGCGAGCTGGGGCTGACCCCAGCCAACGGCGCCGCGCCGGCCGGCATCGACCTGCTTTCCGCCACCCTGCCACGCTTGGTCAGCCGAAGCGGCGATCCCATTGCGCTGATTGTCGATTTTGCCTCGCGCTTGACCGTACGCAGCGACAATCTCAGTGCCGCCGAACACCAGTTGTTCACCCAGGCCTTGGTGCTGGCCCACCAGGCCCGCAGCCGTCCGGCCACAGCGGCGCGCAGACCGTTCTTCAACAGCATTCTGTGGATCGTGGAGAAGGAAGGCGATCTGCCCGATTGGCTGGTGGTGGCCAACCCCCGCATCCGCGCAGTTTCCGTCGCAAAGCCCGACCAGCAGGTACGCCGCGCACTGGCGCCCGCCCTGCTGAAGGGTTTGGCCGGTGCGGCTACGGCCACGCCCGATGCCATGGCAAAAGCGGTCGATGCCTTTGTCACCGAAACCGAGGGCCTGCTGCTGCTGGACCTTACCGCCATCACGCAACTGGCCCGGGTCGAGAACGTGGGCATGGAACAGATCAGTGACGCGGTACGCCGCTACAAGATCGGCGTCACCGAAGACCCTTGGCTTCGCATCGACCGCCCGCGCATCCGTGCAGCGCAGGACTATGTGCAGCAGCGGGTGAAGGGCCAGGACCACGCCGTGACCCACATGCTGGACATCGTCAAGCGCGCGATGACCGGCGTCGGCGCGCGCCGCAAGGGCAACCGGCCACGCGGCGTGGCCTTCCTG
Source organism: Stenotrophomonas sp. B1-1 (assembly GCF_010894375.1). Lineage (NCBI taxonomy): Bacteria > Pseudomonadati > Pseudomonadota > Gammaproteobacteria > Lysobacterales > Lysobacteraceae > Stenotrophomonas > Stenotrophomonas sp. B1-1. The sequence continues at coordinate 54,700 of NZ_JAAIUZ010000024.1, forward strand.
GCCGGGCCCACCGGTGTCGGCAAGACCGAACTGGCCAAGACCGTCACCAGCCTGCTGTTTGGCGACGAGGGCGCGTACATCCGTTTCGACATGTCCGAGTTCAGTGCCGAGCACGCCGACCAGCGGCTGATTGGTGCCCCGCCCGGCTACGTGGGCTACGACGTTGGCGGCGAGCTGACCAATGCCATCCGCGAGAAGCCCTTCAGCGTGGTCCTGTTCGACGAGATCGAAAAGGCCCATCCGCGCATTGTCGACAAATTCCTGCAGATACTCGACGATGGTGTGCTCACCTCCGGTCGCGGCGACCGCGTTTATTTTTCCGAGGCGCTGATCGTCTTCACCTCCAATCTTGGCATCTATCGCCAGGGCGAACATGGTGAACGGGTGGCCAATGTGCTGCCCGGCGAAGCGTTCGAACAGGTGCAGGAAAAGGTCCACGCCGAGATCGACCGCCACTTCAAGCTGGTGCTGAACCGGCCGGAGATCCTGAACCGCATCGGCGAGAACATCATTGTTTTCGATTTCATCCGCGTTGAGGTCGCCGTGCAGATCTTCGAGCAGATGGTGGATGCCACCCTGCACGACCTGCATGCCCAGCAGTTGACGGTGACCCTGGCCGCAGAAGCGCGCGCCACGCTGCAGGCGCAGTGCCTGCAGGACCTGTCCAACGGCGGCCGCGGTATCCGCAACCAACTGGAGGCGCGTCTGCTGAACCCGCTGGCACGCAGCCTGTTCGACCAGGACGCGCAAGCCGGCGAGCACTTCGTCATCACCGCCGTGCAGCCTGGCGGGCTGGCCGTGGAACGGGCCTGAGCATGCAGGTCAGCCTGTCGCGCGTGCATTTCCCCATCACCACACTGGGGCCGGGCCACAGGCTGGGCATCTGGTTCCAGGGCTGCAGCATCCGCTGCCCCGGCTGCATATCGGCCGATACCTGGGGGCCGGGGCATCGCCGCATCGAGGTGGACGTGCTGCTTGAGCAGCTTGCACCGTGGTGGCAGCAGGCCGACGGGGTGACCATTTCCGGCGGCGAGCCGTTCGACCAGTTCGATGCACTCCTGGCCCTGTTGCGCGGCCTGCGCTCGCGCGGCCCGGGCGACATCCTGGTCTACAGCGGCCATGCGCTGGAAGCGTTGCAGGCGCCACTGCACCGTGCAGCAGGCCTGATCGACGGCCTGATGAGTGACCCCTACCTGGCGGATGCCGGGCAGACCCGCGCGTTGCGTGGAAGCGACAACCAGCGGTTGAGCCTGCTGACCGACCTTGGCCGTGATCGGCTGTCCGAGCTTGAGCGCCCGATCCTGCCCTCCGACAAGGTGCTGGACATCATGTTCGACGAGGACGGCAGCCTGTGGATGGCCGGCATCCCCCGACACAACGACCTGCTGCGCCTGCGCGGAATGCTGCGCGCGCAGGGTCATCACCTGCAGACCAGCGCGCACGCCCCCAGCGGCGAAGACGTGGAGTAACCGCATGATCCGATTCTGCCCCAACTGCCACACCGAACGCGGCCTGCATGAACTGTTCTGCGACGGTGCAATCGGCGCGCAGCCCTGCGGCTGGGACCTGGCAGGCGAGCCCATCCATGCTGATGGTTGGCGCCCGCGCACCGTGCGCACCCAGGATGAGGTCGCCGAAGCGCCGCACGACACGCGGGTGGAGGCCCACTGCAGCAACGGCCACGCACTGGAACCCGGCGACCTGCTGTGCCTGCAGTGTGGTGCCGAGCCCGCCCCCGCAGACGCAGGCGGCGCACCGTCCGTGGTCGAAGATGCCAGCGGCGGCGAAGCCGATACAGGCACCGGCGAAACGGTGATCGACCAGTGGCGGCTGCTGCGCCAGATCAGCAGCACCGATGGCATCCGCGAGCGTTACCACGCCGAGCATGCGCAGAGCGGACAGGTGGCGGTGCTCACCCTGTACCGCGCGGGCGCAGAGCCTGACCCTGCCGTCTATGATGTCATTCGACGGTTGCCGCGCGACCACGTGCCGGACATCATCGCGACCGGCCGTTGGGACGACCGTGCCTACGAGGTGGTGGAAATGCTGACCGGCGGCAGCCTGGCCGACCTCGGCAGCGTCATCGCCGATGGCGATGCCGTGCGCCACGTGGTGCGCGAGCTGGGCCAGGCCCTGCATGCGTTCAACGAAGCAGGCCTGCGCCACCGTGACCTGCGCCCGGCCAGCCTGTTGGTGCGCGCGCGCGCGCCGCTGGACATGGTCATCAGCGGCTTCGGCTCGGCGCGCTTGTCCGAATACGATCTGGACATCGTTTCGCCGCTTGAAACAAGCCGCTACATGGCACCCGAAGCCATCGCCGGGGGCGTCGCCGCCGCGTCGGACTGGTGGAGCCTGGGCATGATCCTGCTGGAGCAGCTGACCCAAGGCCGCTGCTTTGAAGGCACCCACGCCAACGCCTACCTGATCCACGTGCTGGCCAATGGTGTACCGATTCCGGCGGACATCGATCCTGACCTGCAGCTGCTGCTGCGCGGCCTGCTGGTGCGTGACCGCCACCAGCGCTGGCAGTGGCCGGAGGTTTCGGCCTGGTTGGCCGGCCTTGCCGTCGCCGCGCCACCCTCGGCCACGCAGGAGCGTGACGAGGGAGACGGCGCCAGCCTGCGCCTGGGCGAACGACGCTTCCAGCGGCCTGCGCTCTTCGCCCTGCAGGCCGCACAGGCCGAGCACTGGAACGAGGCACGTGACAGCCTGTTGCGCGGCGTCATCGTCACCTGGGCCGACCAGGCCGGGCTTCCTCCCTCCACGGTGTCGGCACTGCGCCAGGTGGTCCAGCACGAAGGCGTGGAGGAGGATTTCCGGCTGATGCTGGCACTGAAGATCCTCAATCCGGAAATGCCGCTCATCCATCGCGGCAGCATCGTCACCCCGGGCTGGCTGCTGGAGAACCCGCTGGAAGGCTACCGCCTGATCAGCGGCTCGGTACCGGACCTGCTCGAACAGCTGCAGACCGATGCCTGGCTGTCGCGGCTGAAGCTGCGCGCACAGAACGTGCGACAGCGCGCGCTGCACCAGCAGATCGACCTCATTGAAGAGGTCCTGCGTGTGTACCTGCTGTCCACCTCGCGGGCACGCCTTGCCAGTCAATGGCAGGAGCGCCAGCGGTTGCTGCCGGATACGGACCACCCGGGACTGGCGAGCCTGGCCGAACGCCGGCTGGTGACCGAGGAAGACCTGATCGTGCTGCTCAGTGCGGCCATCGGGCAGTTCCGCTCGGTCGAGGCCATCGTCGCCGATGCCACCGCACTGGCGGCCAAGGCGGGCGTTCACGAATGGGATGCCGCCGCGGCCACCCTGCTGCTGCAGCACCCGCGCAGCGAGCTGTACCGAGCGATGGACGAACGCATCCTGGGCTTCGCCCGATGTGGCATGCCGGTCATCGACAGCTGGGCCGAGCAGTTCCGTCTGGAACGACGCATGCCGCTGGCGCGCGCCCTGGTGGTGCTGGCCGTTCCCGGCAGCCGCTGGCAGCAGCCGCAACGGCAGCAGTACGTTGCCCAGATCCTGGATTTCTTCGAGAAGAAGGTGGTCACCGCGGTCATGCGCGGACCGCTGGTGCGGATGAGCATCGGCAAGACCACTGCGCGGGTGGACATGCACGAGCTGGACAGCACGCGGCGCCCTGCCGCCGCCCTGCTCGACCACCTGATGCAGCGCAACGCGCGCGCCGTAGCAGCCGATCCGGAAGCCTTCGAGCGCAGCCCAGTGGTGGAACAGCGGCTGCGTTCGCTGTTGCGGCAGAGCACCCTGTACAAGCGCGATACCGGCATCGACGGCCTGTACCTGGGCTTCCCCTTCCTGCTCAGCCGCGATCCACGCAGCACTGCACGCGCACGCATCATTCCCCTGCTGCTGTGGCCGGTGCGACTGGAAATGGAACTGGCCCAGCACGGGTTGGCCAACCTCGCCTTCGACGGCGAGCGCGAGGAAGTGCGGATCAATCCAGCGCTGGAAAGCATCGTGGGTCCGGACGCGTTCCGTCGCTGGCAGACATCGGCCGATGAGCTGCTGGGCCGCTCGTCGCTGCGTGCCTCTGACGTGATGGATGCCTTCGGCATGCTGGCTCGTGTCCGCTCACGCAGCCTGACGGCACTGCCGGGCCCCGACGTGGTGGTCGATCCGGTGGGCGATGAGCTGGAATGTGCCGCCGTCCTGTTCCATGTCACCTTCATGGGCCAGGCGATTGGCGAGGACCTTCGCCAGTTGAAGGTGCTGCCCCCCAACGGCACGGGCCTGGAAACGGCCCTGCGCCTGGCGCCGCCTGCTGGCGATGCGGCAGCGGCCTCCGCTCCGGCCGAGCTGCAACGCTTCTTCACCGTGGCCAGCGACCCATCCCAGGAAGCGGCGGTCCTGCAGGCCCGGCAAGGTCCAGGCCTGTTGATCGAAGGGCCACCGGGCACCGGCAAGAGCCAGACGATCGTCAACATGGTGGCCGATGCCATCGGTCGTGGACGCAGCCTGTTGATCGTCTGCCAGAAGCACGCCGCCCTGGAAGTCGTGCACAAGCGCCTGGTTGCCGAAGGCCTGGACCAGCGCGTGGTGATGCTCAACGACGTGAACCGCGACCGTGAACCGGTGATCCGTTCCATCCGTGAGCAGTTGGAGCGCTTGTTCGCCGGGGGCAGTGGCGACCCGGACGGGCGCGCAGCGCGCGAGCGCACCGCCGCCCGTATCGAGGCGCTTGAGGGCGACCTGGATCGCTTCCAGCACAGCCTGCACCGCATCGATCCGCTCAGCCACCTCAGTTATCGCCAACTGCTGGGCGAACTGATCGAACTGGAAAGCGGCACGCCGCCCCTGGAATTCCCCGCGCTGCGACAACGCCTGGGCGCACTGGACATGGCCCAGCTCACCGCGCTGGAAGAGCAGTGCGCCCCGCTGGTGCGCTGGTGGCTTCCAGCGCGCTACGAAGACAGCCCGCTGGCGGACCTTCGCCCGTTTGCCGCCGACACCGCCACGCTGGACGCATTCGCCGAAAGCCTGCAGTCGTTCATGCAGGCCGAACAACAACGCAAGCAGACATTGGCTGAACACCCTGCCAGTTTCGAGATCGAGGACGCGGCGCCGTACCGGACCTGGATCGATGCGCATGTGACCACGTTGTTGGCCCTGCGCGACGAACAACGCCAGCGTCTGGCGCGTTGGCTGCCGCTGTTCCGCAGCGCCACCGCGGGCGAGCCGGTGGCGGGCGACCAACTTATCGTGCAGTTGCGGCGGGTCGAGCAACATCTCCGCGGCGCGCCCCACGGCAGTGCCCTGCCCGGCCTGTCGCCCGCGCTGGCCAGACGGGATGAAGCCGCCCTGCGCCAGCACGAACAGGACATTACCGAGGTGATGGGCCGTAGCCGCTGGTGGGCCCGGTTGAATCCACGCCACATCGTGCAGCGCGGCCGCCTCAACCGCCTGCTGCGCGACCATGGCAGCGCCACGTCTGGCGTGGGTCTGCCGGCCCTGCTGGGCGCCGTGCGCCTGGCGCTGCACATGAACCCGTTGCGCCACCAGTACAACAGCGCCCGTCTGGCGCTGGGACTGCCGGCGATGGGCGACGATGGCGATGCCGACCTGCTGCCACACCTGCAGCAGGACATCACCGGGCTGCTGGAGGTGCAGACACTGGCCCGCGCCGTGGCACAGTCGCCCCGCGCCCAGCAGACCGACACCGCCATGCTGACCGCCGACAAAGCCCAGTTGCAGGTGCTGCTGGATGATCTGGACGCCTCCCTGCTCAGGCACGCCGCACGCCAGGCCAGCCTGCGCCCCCTGGCGGTGCTCGACGACTGGCTCGACGAGCGGCTGGCCCAACAGTTGCGGCACAACGTCCTGCGCAACCTGGACAACCAGCTCGCGCTGGACCGTCTGCACGGCGCGCTGCCCAGCCTGGCGGCCTATCAGCAGTTCCGCGGCCGCGCCGGCCTGCTTGATGAAGCGGCCTGCCAGTTGCTGGCGCTGCTGCGCCAGCGTGAGGCGCAGTTGGATGCCTTGCCCATCGACCAGCTGGAAGGCGCCGTGCGCCGGCTGCTGAACCGCGAAGCCCGGCTTGGTTGGAAGCATCGTATCGAGCATGCCCTGCCCGAACTGCAGTTCAGCCAGGACGAAGCCCGCGCGAAGATCACGGCCCTGGCCGAGGCCGACCGGCAGATGCGCCGCCTTAACCGGGAACTGCTGGGCAGCCACTTGGACATGGCCGCGCTGGGCACCCGCAAGCAGTGGGAAGATGTTACCCGGCTGACCGGCCGCCGGTCGCGGCGCCTGCGCGAGTTCATCGAACTGGGCAGCGCGCTGGGCCTGATGCACCTGCGCCCGGTCTGGCTGATGAATCCGGATGTGGCCAGTCGTGTGCTGCCGCTGCAGGCCGGCCTGTTCGATACCGTGATCTACGACGAAGCCTCTCAGATGCCGGTCGAGTACGCGCTTCCCACCTTGTTCCGGGGCAAGGTCACCATTGTCAGCGGTGACGAAAAACAGATGCCGCCCACGGCCTTCTTCTCCAGCCGCGTGGAAAGCGATGAGGCCGAGATGTTCGATGGAGATGAACCGGACGCCGAGGCCGACGACGCCCAACGCGAGGCCTTCGAGGACGATTGGAACCGCCGCGAGATCAAGGACTGCCCAGACCTGCTGCAGTTGGCGCGTACCGTCCTGCCAAGCACGACCCTGCAGATCCACTACCGCTCGGCGTATCGCGAGCTGATCAGCTTCTCCAACGCGTCCTTCTACGGTAACCGCCTCAACGTGCCGGTACGCCACCCGCTGGCGCGCATCCAGCAGATCAAGCCGTTGCAGCTGATCCAGGTCGATGGTCTGTACCAGAACCAGACCAATGCACTGGAAGCCGAACGCGTGGTGGCCTACCTGCAGGACCTGTGGCAGGCGCCCCCGGCACAGCGCCCTTCGGTGGGCGTGGTGACCTTCAACCGCAAGCAGGCCGAGCTGATCGAGGACCAGATGGAACAGCGGGCCAGCGAGGACGAGCCCTTCCGCCTGGCCCTGCAGCAGGAGCGCGAGCGCATCGTGCAGGGCGAGGACATGTCGGTGTTCATCAAGAACGTGGAGAACGTGCAGGGTGACGAGCGCGACGTGATCGTGTTTTCCACCACTTTCGGCCGCAATGGCCAGGGTACGTTCCGGCGCAACTTCGGCGTGCTCGGCCAGACCGGCGGCGAGCGGCGGCTGAACGTGGCCGTCACCCGTGCCCGGCAGAAGGTGGTGATGATCACCTCGATGCCGATCAACGATGTGTCGGACCTGTTCGCGACCCAGCGCGCCCCCGCCAGCCCGCGCGACTACCTGCAGGGCTACCTGGCCTATGCCCGCGCCCTGTGTGCAGGGGAATTCGAGGCCGGCACGCGCCTGCTCGGCCGCCTGCAGACCGACCGCAGCCATGTTCCCACCGCCGCGCGCGGCGCGCAGGACGGGTTCGTCGCCATCGTGGGCGACTATCTGCGATCGCTGGGCTGGGCGGCCAATCCAGCCAACGAGGGCGATGCGTTCGGTCTGGATTTCGCCATTGAAGACCCGAGTACCGGCCTGTACGCCATCGGCATCGAATGCGATGCGCCCAGTCACGCCCTGCTGCAGCGCGCCCGCGCCCGGGAAATCTGGCGCCCGGCAGTACTGGGGCGCGCCATTCCCAGGCTGCACCGTGTGTCATCGCAGGGCTGGTACCACGACGGTGATGGCGAGCGTGCACGCTTGCGCCAGGCAGTGGAACAGGCCATGGGGCATGCCGACCCCTCCAGCAAACCCCTGCATGCGTCCAACCAGGAGGCGTCGGCATGAGTGGTCCGAAGGTGGTCCGCATCCAGTCCGAAGCCGAGCTGCGCGCCCTGCGCGAGGACATGCTACGCCTGCTTGAACGCGACGTGGAGCGCTGGCTGGAACGCGCCCACACGCTGCAGCCCCTGGAACAGACGCAGCGCACCGCCGTGTTGGCGCGCCGTGAGCGCCTGCGTGTGGCACTGACCATCAGTGACAACGCAGGCTATGCCCGCCAGGTGGAGGCCGAGCGAGCCTGGCTGCGCGCCGACCTGGACGAGCGCGAGGCGCATGCGATCGAACAGCGCATCGCCCAGCGCCAACGCAGCCGACGCCAGCAGGAGAATGCGGCGACGGTGCTCAACGCACTGCGCAGCGGCGGTCTGGCAGTGGATGCAGCGCTGTTGCAGGCCCTGACCCGGTTGGCGGAAGGCCGCACCGAAGCCGATGCAGAAGGCCTGTTGGCCCGCGCCACGCTGGCGCTTGCCGCAGACGTGCCGCGCGAGGCACTCAGCCCATCACAGCGCAACCTTGCCCAGGCGCTGCGTGAGGAGGGCCAGGAACGCAACGCGACCTGGCAGGCGCCGGCAGCCGAGCGTGACCCACGACTGCAGCGCATTGACCGGCACATTGCCGAGCTGCAGCTGCTGCAGGAAGCGGCACCGGCCGCTTCATTCGAGGACGCCCTGCGTGCGGCGGAGGCCGAGCCCAACACGCAACGGCGCAATCTGCTGCTGGACAGTCTGGTGCTGGATCTGGCCAACGCCGCTGCGACCTGCCGCCAGCAGCGCAGCCACCTCACCCATCTGCACGACCTGGCGCACCTGCTGGATACGCTGGACGGGGACAACCACCGCGAACTGCTGCGCCAGATTGCAGGCGCCGATGCCAGCGCGCCGGCTGCCCACCTGCAGGCCTTGGCCGCGTCATGCCAGCACGCCATCGATCACTACCACCAGGTGCGGGCCGCTGCGTCGCGTCGTGCCGTGCTGCTGGCCGGCCTGGCCGAACTGGGCTACGAGGTCCGCGAAGGCATGGCAACGGCCTGGTCCGACCAGGGGCGTGTGGTGCTGCGTCGACCGGCCAGCCCCGGCTACGGCGTGGAACTGGGCGGCAATGCCGGCAGCGGTCGGCTGCAGATCCGCGCCGTGGCGATGCACACCGAGCGCGACCGAAGCCGCGACCGCGACGTGGAAGCCATCTGGTGCGGCGATTTCTCGCGCCTCAAGGCACAGCTGCATGCGCAGGGCAGCGACCTGCAGATCGAGCGCGCGCTGGGCGTGGGCGAGGTACCGCTGAAGGAAGTGGAGGCCAGCCCCGAGCCCGCCCGCGTGCTGTCCGATTCCGCAAGCCGCCCCCGCCAGGCCTGATCCGCCGGGCATGGCCCGGCGCTCCCCCCCCTGCTCTGGTAGGTGCCAACCTTGGTTGGCACCCTCTCACCTCCGCCGCGCATGGCCCGGCGCTACCGCCCCTGCTCTGGTAGGTGCCAACCTTGGTTGGCACTTCTCACCCCGCCGGGCACGGCCCGGCGCTACCGCCATCTTCCGGTGGGTGCCATCCGCCGGGCATGGCCCGGCGCTACCACCCCTGCTCTGGCAGGTGCCAACCGCCCCCAACCTGGTGGGTGCCAACCTTGGTTGGCACCGCTCTGCCGTCACGGAACAGTTCTTGCACGCACCCCGGCACTCCCCGCCGTAGTGCACCGCGATGTCCGAAAACGAAGACGCAGGCGAAAAAACCGAACAACCAACAGAAAAACGCCTGCGCGACGCCCGTGAACAGGGCAACATCCCGCGTTCGCGCGAGCTGGCCACCGTGGCGGTGTTCGGCGCGGCAGTCATCGCCATCATGGCCACCAGCAGCTCCATTGCCGCCGGCGGCCATGCCTGGATGCGCGCCGCGCTCAGCCCCGAACCGGCCCTGTGGCAGAACCCGCAAGCCCTGTTCGGCCACTTCGGCTGGCTGTTCCTGCGCCTGATCCTGGCCTGCTGGCCGCTGCTGGTGGTCTGCTTCCTGGCCAGCTTCCTGTCCCCGCTGGTGATGGGCGGGCTGCGCTGGTCGAACAAATCGCTGATGCCCGACCCCAAACGGCTCAGCCCGATCGCCGGCCTGAAGCGCATGTGGGGTGCCGAGGCCGTGGCCGAGTTCACCAAGTCGCTGCTGCGCGTGGGCTTTGTCGGCGCCGCGGCCGCCTTGGTCTTTGCCAGCAGCTTCGATGCCCTGCGCGGGCTGCTGCACCAGCCGCTGGAATCGGCCATCGGCCACGGCCTGGCCTTCACCCTGAAGCTGCTGCTGGCCACCGCCGGCGCCATGCTGCTGCTGGGCGCCATCGATGCGCCGTACCAGCGCTGGAACTGGATGCGCAAGCTGAAGATGACCCGTGAAGAGCTGCGCCGGGAAATGAAGGAAAGCGAGGGCAGCCCCGAGGTGAAGGGGCGCATCCGCCAGCTGCAGCAGCAGATGGCCAACCGCCGCATGATGGAAGCGGTGCCCACCGCCGACGTGGTGGTGGTCAACCCCACCCACTACGCCGTGGCCCTGAAGTACGAAGGCAGCCGCATGAGCGCCCCCACCGTGGTCGCCCTGGGCGTGGACGAAACCGCCCTGCGCATCCGTGAAGTGGCCGACGGCAACAAGGTGGCCATCGTCTCGGCCCCGCCTTTGGCACGCGCCTTGTATCGGGAGGGTCAACTCGGCAAGGAAATTCCCGTGAGACTGTATTCAGCCGTCGCCCAGGTGCTGTCCTACGTCTACCAGCTGCGCAGCTGGCGGACCGGCCCGATGCCGTCCACTCCCAACATCGACGTGGATGAATTCGGCACTGGAGGCCGCCCATGAACGCCCAGACCTCTGGTTTCAACAGCCGCCGCGTGCTCGACATGATCCGCCAGGGTCTTGGCGCGCCGCTGATCGTGCTGGCCCTGCTGGCCATGGTGGTGGTACCGCTGGCCGCCCCGGTGCTCGATGCGCTGTTCACCTTCAACATCGCCATCTCGCTGATGGTGCTGCTGGCGGTGGTCTACGTGAAGCGCCCGCTGGATTTCACCATCTTCCCCATCGTGCTGCTGGTCACCACCATGCTGCGCCTGGCGCTGAACGTGGCCTCCACCCGCGTGATCCTGCTCAACGGCCAGAACGGCCACGAAGCGGCCGGCAAGGTGATCGCCGCCTTCGGCGAGTTCGTGATCGGTGGCAACTACGCGGTCGGCATCGTGGTCTTCGCAATCCTGACCATCATCAATTTCGTGGTCATCACCAAGGGTGCCGGCCGCGTTTCGGAAGTGACCGCCCGCTTCATCCTGGACGCCATGCCCGGCAAGCAGATGGCCATCGACGCCGATCTGAACGCCGGTTTGCTGACGCGTGAAGAGGCCAAGGCCCGCCGCGAGGAAGTTCGCGAAGAAGCCGACTTCTACGGTGCGATGGACGGCGCCAGCAAGTTCATCCGCGGCGATGCGATCGCCGGCATCCTGATTCTGTTCATCAACATGCTGGGCGGCCTGGCCGTGGGCGTGCTGCAACATGGCATGCCGTTCGGTGAAGCGGCGGCCACCTACACCCTGCTGTCCATCGGCGACGGCCTGGTAGCGCAGCTGCCGGCCCTGCTGGTATCCAGCGCCGTGGCCATGCTGGTCACCCGCGCCTCGCGTTCACAGGACATGGCCCAGGCCATGACCGGCCAGGTGTTTGGCCAGTACCGCGCGCTGGCCATCACCGCCGGCATCATCGGCCTGGTCGGCCTGGTGCCGGGCATGCCCAACGTCGCTTTCCTGACGCTGGCCGCCATTCTGGGCTTCATTGCCTGGAAGCTGTACCGCAAGACCCAGCTGCCGGCGGCCGACGCCGCCGCCAACGCTGCAGAGAACGGCGCGGTGAACGCGCTGGGCCGCCCTGCCGCGCCGGCAGCGACCGCCGAACTGAGCTGGGACGAACTGCGCCCGGTCGATCCGCTGGGTCTGGAAGTGGGCTATCGCCTGATTCCGCTGGTGGACAGCAACCAGGGCGGCGAATTGATGGCGCGCATCAAGGGCGTGCGCCGCAAGCTGACCCAGGATGTCGGCTTCCTGATTCCCTCGGTGCATATCCGCGACAACCTGGAACTGGCCGCCAACGCCTACCGCGTACTGGTGCACGGCGTGCCGGTGGCCACCGCCGAAATCCACCCCGACCGCGAACTGGCGCTGGACCCGGGCAGTGCGCTGGGCCCGCTGGATGGCATTGCCGGCAAGGACCCCGCCTTCGGCCTGGATGCCACCTGGATCCAGCCGCACCAGCGTGCACAGGCCGAAACCCTGGGCTACACCGTGGTCGACCCGGCCACCGTGGTCGCCACCCACCTGTCGCACCTGATCCGCGAGCATGCGCCGGAACTGCTGGGCCACGAAGAAGTGCAGCACCTGCTGGCCAACCTGGGCAAGAGCGCGCCCAAGCTCGTCGAAGATCTGACGCCCAAGGCGCTGCCGCTGTCGGCGGTGGTGCGCGTGCTGCAGAACCTGCTGATCGAACGCATTCCGATCCGCCAGCTGCGCAAGATCGCCGAAGCCTTGGTCGAGCACGCCCCGTCCAGCCAGGACCCGGCCACCCTCACCGCTGCCGTGCGCAACGCGCTGGGCCGCTTCATCGTGCAGGAGATCGCCGGAATGTCGGCGGAGCTGCCGGTGTTCACCCTCAACCCGCAATTGGAACGTGTCTTGCAGGAGTCCACGCAGGGCAACGGCGCCGCGCTGGAACCCGGACTCGCTGAGCGACTGCACCAGAGCCTGGCCGAATGTGTCAGCAAGCAGGAAGCCCGCAACGAGCCCGCGGTTGTGCTGGTACCGGGCCCGGTGCGCGCCGCGCTGGCCCGCCTGGTCCGCCACAGCGTTCCCTCGCTGTCGGTCCTGGCCTACAGCGAGGTGCCGGAGGACAAGCGCCTGAAGCTGGTCGGAACGATCAGCTGACGCCGCCCTCCGCAGCGCCAGAAAACAGACACCACTCTTCACTTGCAGCAACCGACAGATTCCAAGGGGAACCCGAACCGTGCAGACCACCGACCACCCGCGTTCTCCGACCGCCAATCCGCCGTCTTCGACCCGTGATCACAGCATGAAAATCAAACGCTTCGTCGCCGCCGACATGCGCTCGGCCATGAACCTGGTGCGCAAGGAACACGGGCCCGATGCCGTGATCCTGTCCAACCGCCGGATCGAAGAAGGCATCGAAATCGTGGCCGCCGCCCATTACGACGAAGGCGTGGTGCAGCGCGCACTGGATGCCTCGCGCCGCGATGTCGCGCCGCCGCCGGCACCGAAGCCGCGCACCGCCGCCGATGCCGTCATCGCCGCGGTCACCCGCCGCCGCAGCGCCACCCCGGCGCCGGAGCCGATCGCGGCCACCACCTCGGCCGTGGCGGCCCTGGCCCGCGCCGCCGTCGGTGCCACCGGCCGCACCCTGGACAGCGCCGACGAGATCGTGCCGACCCGCGGCAGCACCGGCTTCGCCGACACCCTGGCCCGCGCCAGCGTCAACGAACCGGCACTGCCGGAACAGATCTTCGCCCCGTTCGCCCAGGCCATCGTCGCCCCGCCGGCACCGGCCGCTGAGGCCGCTGCACCGGCCCCGATCAACCGCGCCCGCTTCCTGATCGATCCGCCGCACGACGAACCGCAGGACACTGCCGCCCTGCCGCCGCCGCTGCCGGTAGCAGCCGAAGCAACCACCGCAGCCGTGATCGCCGCCGAGCCGCCGATGGCCGCCGAGCAACCGTCCCCGGCACTGGCCGCAGCCGCGCCGCAGCCCGAACCGGCCCCGCAGCTGATGCCGGCGCCGGTGGTGACCGTGGTGGCCCAGGATGACGCCGAGATCCGCCAGCTGCGCCAGGAAGTGGCCGGCATGCGCCAGGTGATCGAGCGAGAGATGAACCGCTTCACCGACGAACGCCTGCGTGGCAACGCGGTGCGCGGTGCGGCGCTGGACCTGATGGACGAGTACGGCTTCGATGCCGGCCTGGCCCGCGACGTGGCCATGCAGATTCCGGCCGAGACCGAGGCCCACCGTGGCCGCGGCCTGATGCTGGGGCTGATCTCGCGCAAGCTGCCGATCGCCCCGGTCGATCCGCTGGAAGAAGGCGGTGTGATCGCCCTGGTCGGCCCCACCGGCGCCGGCAAGACCACCACCATCGCCAAGCTGGCCTCGCGCTTCGCCGAAAGCCACGCCGCCCGCGATGTGGCCCTGGTCACCACCGACACCCTCCGCGTGGGCGCCCGTGAACAGCTGTACGGCTACGGCCGCCAGCTCGGCATCGCGGTGCACGAAGCCAACAGCGGCACCGACCTGGACCAGCTGCTGGAACGCCTGAAGGACTACAAGCTGGTGCTGATCGACACCGCCGGCCTGGGCCCGCGCGACCGCGCGCTGGCCGCCCAGCTGCAGTGGCTGCGCGCCGCCCGCCAGGTGCGCACCCTGCTGGTGCTGCCGGCCAACACCAGCTTCGGCGACATGGACGAGGTGGTCCGCCGCTTCGGCGCGGCCAACCTGCAGGGCCTGGTGCTGAGCAAGCTGGACGAGACAGGCCGCTTCGGCAACGCCCTGTCGGTGGCCGTGGACCACCAGCTGCCGATCACCTGGGTGACCGATGGCCAGGACGTGCCGGACGACCTGCACCGTGCATCTGCAGCCAATCTTGTACTTCGCCTTGAAGATTTGCGCCGAGCGGCCGATATGCCCTGCAACCCGGAGTTGAACCATGCCGTCGCGTGAGTACGCCAAGCTGACCACCACCTTCCCGCTGACGGCCACCCGCAGCGAGCCGCTGGGCCCTGTGCGCACCATTGCGGTGACCGGCGGCAAGGGCGGCGTGGGCAAGACCAACGTGTCGGCCAACCTGGCCGTGGCGCTGGCGGGCATGGGCAAGCGCACCCTGTTGCTGGACGCCGACCTGGGCCTGGCCAACATCGACGTGATCCTGGGCCTGAACCCGACCTTCACCCTGGCCGATCTGGTGGCCGGCCGCTGCTCGCTGGACGATGTCATCATCGAAGGCCCCAACGGCGTGCTGGTGGTCCCGGCCGCGTCGGGCCGCCGGCACATGGCCGAACTGGCCCCGGCCGAGCACGTGGGCCTGGTCAACGTGTTCTCCGAACTGGAACGCGACCTGGACATCATGGTGGTGGACACCGCCGCCGGCATCAACGACGGCGTGCTGACCTTCTGCCAGGCCGCGCAGGACACCGTGGTGGTGGTCTGCGATGAGCCGGCCTCGATCACCGACGCCTACGCCCTGATCAAGGTGCTGTCGCGCGAACGTGGCGTGGACCGCATCCAGGTGGTGGCCAACATGGTGCGCGACCCCAACGAGGGCCGCGTGCTGTATGAAAAGCTGACCCGCGTCTGCGAGAAGTTCCTGGCCGATGTCTCGCTGAACTACCTGGGCTGCGTGCCGCAGGATGACTGGCTGCGCCTTTCGGTGCAGCGCCAGCAGCCGTTGGTGAAGGCCTACCCGTCCAGCCCGGCCGCGCTGGCGATCACCGAGATCGCCCGCCGCACCGCCCGCTGGCAGGCCCCGACCGAGCCGCGCGGTGGCGTTGAATTCTTCCTGGAACGCATCCTGAAGCAGCGCGGGGTGACCGCATGAAAGGCGCAGCCCAGTACAAAGAGGTGCAGCGCGCCTCGGCCACCGACGTGATCGTGCAGCACTCGGACCTGGTGCGGCGCATCGCCCACCACCTGGCCGCGCGCCTGCCGGCCAGCGTGGAAGTGGACGACCTGATCCAGGCCGGCATGATGGGTCTGATCGAGGCCTCGCGCAGCTACGACGCCGACCAGGGCGCTTCGTTTGAAACCTATGCCTCGATCCGCATCCGCGGCTCGATGATCGACGAGATCCGCCGCGGCGACTGGGTACCGCGTTCGGTACACCGCCGCGCCCGCGATGCCGCCGCCACCATCCGCCGCCTGGAACAGAGCAGCGGCCGCGCCGCCAGCGCTACCGAAGTGGCCGCCGCCATGGAGATGCCGCTGCCGGACTACCTGCGCCTGATGGAAGACGCCTCGCGCGGCCAGGTGCTGAGCCTGGAATCGCGCATCGAAGACCAGGGCGAGCTGGACACCATCGCCCAGGGCGGGCCCACCCCGCAGCAGGTGCTGGAGCGCGGCGAATTCGGGCGCGAGCTGGGCAAGGCCATCGGCCACCTGCCCGAACGCGAACAGCTGGTGCTCTCGCTCTACTACGAGCAGGAACTGAACCTGAAAGAGATCGGCGCGGTGCTCGGCGTGAGCGAATCGCGGGTCTGCCAGATCCATGGCCAGGCAGTGCTGCGCCTGCGTGGCCGACTGAAAGTCTTCGAGGCGGCCGACGCCGGCCTCGAGAATTGAACAACAAAGGAACTCTGCTTTGAACAAGAACATGCGCATCCTGATCGTTGACGACTTTTCGACCATGCGTCGCATCGTCAAGAACCTGCTGGGCGATCTGGGCTTCACCAATACCGCCGAAGCCGAGGACGGGCATGCTGCGTTGTCACTGCTGCAGAGCCAGCCCTTCGATTTCGTGGTGACCGACTGGAACATGCCGGTCATGACCGGCATCGAACTGCTCAAGGCCATCCGCGCCGACGCCAAGCTGAAGACCCTGCCGGTGCTGATGGTCACCGCCGAAGCCAAGCGCGAGCAGATCATCGAAGCGGCACAGAACGGGGTGAACGGCTACATCATCAAGCCGTTCACCGCGCAGACGCTGGAAGAAAAGCTGGGCAAGATCTTCGAACGCCTGGCGGCCAGCGCCTGATGGATACCACGGTCGACAAGAGCGCCCTGGCCCTGCGCCTGCAGGAAGCACTGGATGCACTGGATGCAGGCGATGAGAGCGCCTGGCGCCAGCGCATCGACAGCCTGGTAGCCGCACGCACCCAGCCGATGATGAGCGGCCTTTCGCGGCTGGCCCGTGAACTGGGCCAGGCCCTGGGCGAGCTGCCGACCGTGCCCGACGAAGCCGGCGAGCTGGATGACGCCTGCGCGCGCCTGGACCACGTGGTGGCCATGACCGAGCAGGCCACCCACCGCACCCTGGACCTGGCCGAAGAATGCCGCGCCCTGACCGAACAGCTGCGCGCCGATGGCCTGCAGCCCGGTCAGGACGTGCAGCTGGAGCGCATCCGCCACAACCTGACCGAGATCGCCCTGACCCAGAGCTACCAGGACCTGACCGGGCAGATCATCCGTCGCGTGGTCGGCATCGTCCGCCGCGTGCACGAAGGCTTCGGCGCGCTCGGCCTGCCGCCGGAACAGCATCGCACCGACCCGGAACTGGCCGGGCCGGCACTGAAGGGACTGGACCGCCACGCGGTCTCGCAGAACGACGCCGACGACCTGTTGTCGGACCTGGGGCTGTAAGCATGAGCGCGGTTGCCGACGACATCACTGCCGATTTCATCATCGAAGCACAGGAGATCCTCGATCGCCTGGGCGAACAGCTGGTGTCGCTGGAACAGGCACCGCAGGACAGCGAACAGCTCAATGCCGTGTTCCGCGGCTACCACACGCTGAAGGGCGGCGCCGGCTTCCTCGGCATCACCGCCATGGTCGAGCTGTGCCACGCCGCCGAAGAAGCACTGGGTTCGGCCCGTGCCGGCCAGGCCGTGCTGCAGTCGCACCACTTCGACGCGGCGCAGCAGTCGCTGGATTACCTGCAGTCCATGCTCGACGCCGTTTCATCGGGCACCGAACCGGGTTACGCCCCGCCGGAACTGATCGCCCAGTTCGACGTGCATGGCGGCGCCGCACCTGCTGCCAGCACCACGGCGGCAGCCGCACCGGCTGCCGGCGGCAGCGACCTGATCACCGACGATGAGTTCGAAGCGCTGCTGGACCAGTTGCACGGCGGCGGCGCGCCCACGGCCGTGGCCCCGGCGAAGAAGGCCGACGATGGCCTGATCAGCGAAGACGAATTCGAGGCCCTGCTGGACCAGCTGCATGGCGGCGCCGCACCCGGCAGCAAGCCGGTGGCTGCAGCGCCGGTTCCGGCCCCGGCGCCGCGCCCGGCGGCGACCCCCGCCGCTGCGCCGGCCAAGCCCGCCGCGGCCAAGCCGCTGGCCGAAGCCGAACACACCGTGCGCGTGGACACCAAGCGCCTGGACGCCATCGTCAACCTGATCGGCGAACTGGTGCTGTCACGAAACCGCCTGAAGACCCTGCGCACCCGCCTGCGCGATGAAGAGCTGGACCGTGCGGTGTCCACCCTGGATATCGCCACCGCGCGCCTGCAGTCGGCGGTCATGCGCACCCGCATGCAGCCGGTCGGCAAGGTGTTCTCGCGCTTCCCGAAGGTGGCCCGCGATGTGGCCCGTTCGCTGAAGAAGGAAGTCGATCTGGAACTGATCGGCGCCGAAACCGAGCTGGACCGCAACCTGGTGGAAGCGCTGGCCGATCCGCTGGTGCACCTGGTGCGCAACGCCATCGACCATGGCGTGGAAATGCCGGACCTGCGCGAAGCACAGGGCAAGCCGCGCATGGGCCATGTGCGCCTGTCGGCACAGCAGGAAGGCGACTACGTCAGCATTGAAGTGCAGGACGACGGCGCCGGCATCGATCCGGAAAAGCTGCGCGCCAAGGCGCGCGAGAAGGGCCTGATCGACCCGGAGGCTGCCGCCCGCCTGAGCAGCGAGGAATGCCTGCACCTGGTGTTCCTGCCCGGGTTCTCCACCAAGCAGCAGGTCACCGACATTTCCGGCCGCGGCGTGGGCATGGACGTGGTGCAGTCGCGTATCCGCGAACTGAGCGGGCAGATCCAGATCCAGTCCGAACTGGGCCGCGGCAGCCGCTTCCTGATCCGCGTGCCGCTCACCCTGGCCATCCTGCCGACCCTGCTGGTGCAGGCCGGCGAGGATGTCTACGCCCTGCCGCTGGCCCGCGTGATGGAGGTGCTGCACGCACCGCGCACCTCGCTGGGCTGGTTCGACGGCCGCGCCGTGCTCGACCGCCGCTCGCACACCCTGCCGCTGATCGATCTGCGGCAGTGGCTGGATGTCACCCCGGCCGCCTCCAGCCTGCTGACCATCGTGGTGCTGCAGGCCGGCGAGGCCCGCTTCGGGCTGGTGGTGGACCAGGTGCGCGGCCGCGAAGAAGTGGTCATCAAGCCGCTGCCGAAGGCGCTGCGCGGCCTGCGTGGCTATGCCGGGGCAACGCTGATCGGCGATGGCCGCATGGCCCTGATCCTGGACGTGGACGGGCTGAGATGAACCCGGCCGGGCGCTGCCCGGCACCCCGAAAACTGTGACTACCGTCTGTACACGCGCCACCGGTGTCTCAAGTCCCATTCACACACGCCGATACCGGACCCATGGATAGACTCAGCCTCATTGGACTTTTCCTTGCCCTGGCCTCACTGGTCGGCGGCAGCATCCTGAAGGGCGCCGGCCTGGCCTCGCTGTGGTCGCCGGCCGCCTTCGTGATCGTGATCGTCGGTACCGTGGCGGCCATCCTGCTGCACACCGCCCCGGCCGTGTTCAAGCACGCCTTCAAGATCGTGCGCTGGGTCGTGCGCCCGCCGCACAGCGACCGTCGCGAACTGATCCAGCAGATCGTGGAATGGAGCAACATCGCCCGCCGCCAGGGCCTGCTGGGCCTGGAATCGCAGGTGGAAGCACAGCGCGATCCGTTCCTGCGCAAGGGCCTGCAGCTGCTGGTGGACGGCGTGGAGCCCGAATCGATCCGGCACATGCTGGAAATCGAACTGGGCAGCCAGGAGCACCAGGACCAGGCCGGCGCCAAGGTGTTCGAAGCCATGGGCATCTATGCGCCCACGCTGGGCATCATCGGTGCCGTGCTGGGCCTGATCGCGGTCATGAAGAACCTGGCCGACCCCAGCAAGCTGGGCCACGGCATCGCCGCCGCGTTCACCGCCACCATCTACGGCATCGCTTCGGCCAACCTGCTGTTCCTGCCTATCGCGGCCAAGCTGAAGGGCGTGATCGCCCACAACTCGCGCGACCGCGAAATGGTGATCGAAGGCCTGATCTCGATTGCCCAGGGCGAGAACCCGCGCAACATCGAAACCAACCTTTCCGGCTTCCTGCACTGACATGGCCCGCCGCAAGCACCACGAAGAGCACGCCAACCATGAAGCATGGGCGATCCCCTATGCCGATCTGATGACGTTGCTGCTGGCGTTCTTCGTCGTGATGTACGCCATTTCCTCGGTGAACGAGGGCAAGTACCGCATCATGGCCGATGCGCTTACCGATGCGTTCGGCGGCGCCCCGCGCACCATCAATCCGGTGCAGGTGGGCAACAAGCAGGTGCAGGGCGGTGGCTGGGACAGCCCCTCGGTCATCAAGTCTGGCACCAAGATCGGCCCGTCCGCGCCGGCGCCATCGCACGACCCCACCCTGCTGCCGTCGATGGCCTCGCAGATGCGCATGCCGGTGTCGGTGCACAACCAGGAACAGATCGCCCGTGCCGAGCGCCAGCTCAGCAGCATCGCCGACCGCCTGACCGCCGCACTGTCGCCGCTGATCGACCGCGGCATGATCAGCGTGCGCCGCACCGAACTGTGGATCGAGGTGGAGATCAACAGTGACATCCTGTTCCCCACCGGTTCGGCGGCACTGGACGTGCATGCGCGGCAGACCCTGGCCAGCCTGGCCGAGGTGCTGCGCGATGTGCCCAACAGCGTGCGCGTGGAAGGCCACACTGACAATATTCCGATTGCCACCGCCACCTTCCCGTCGAACTGGGAACTGTCGGCCGGTCGCGCCGCCAGCGTGGTCCACCTGTTCGCCGACCAGGGCGTGCAGCCCTCGCGCCTGGCCATGGTCGGCTACGGCCAGTTCCGCCCGCGCGATGCCAACGACAGCGCCCAGGGCCGCAACCGCAACCGCCGGGTGATGGTCATCATCCTGGCTGACACCAGCCACGCGGTGGACCCGCTGGGTGAGCGCCTGAACGCCGCCACTGGCCAGACCGATACGGCCGCACCTGCGGCCAGCACCGCCGATGCGGCGACGGCACGCCCCCCTTCCCCCCTTGCACCGGTGCAGTTGCCGCCGGTGTCGGCAGGCAGCCATGTCGGCGCCGCCGTTCCCCCTGCAATGAAGGAGTAATCCGATGCGCATCTGGGCAGTCGCCAACCAGAAGGGCGGTGTCGGCAAGACCACCACCACCCTCGCCCTCGGTCGCGGCCTGGCCGCGCTCGGCCACCGGGTCCTGCTGATCGATCTGGATCCGCACGCCTCGCTCACCCGCGCCTTCGGCGTGCCGGTCGAGCCGGCGCCTGCCGGGGTCCTGGAACTGTTCGGCGCACCGCCGGCCGATCTGGCAACGCTCAGCCACCCCAGCCCGATCACCGGCCTGGACTACGTCTGCGCGCAGGCCTCGCTGGCCACGCTGGAACGCCGCAGCGCCAACCAGCCCGGCCTGGGCCTGGCCCTGCAGAACGCGCTGGCCCGCCACCAGGGCCAGCACGATTACATCCTGCTGGACTGCGCGCCCACCCTGGGCCTGCTGATGATCAACGCACTGGCCGCGGCCGATCGCCTGATCATTCCCACCCAGGCCGAACCGCTGGCGCTGCACGGCCTGGACGGCATGGTGCGCACCGGTGAAATGGTCGAGCGCTCGCGCCGCCGCCCGCTGCCGATCTCGATCCTGCCGACCCTGTTCGACCGCCGCACCCGCGCGGGCAACGAATCGCTGCGCAGCATGCAGGACCGTCACGTCGGCCGCGTGTGGGAAGACGCCATCCCGCTGGACACCCGCATCAGCAACGCCGCCGGGCTGACCCTGCCCAGCGTGGGCGAGGACTACCCGGGCCGCGGCCTGGCCGCGTACCGCCGCGCCCTGAACTGGATCCTGGGCGAAGACGAGCGCGCACTGGAGCAGGCGGCATGAGCACCACCGGCGTGCTGGACGACTATCTGGACGAACTGCTGGGCGAAGCCATCGTGTCGCCGCCGGTTGCCTTCGCCGTGGCCGCCGAACGCGAGCCCACCCGGGACGATCTGCCGGCCGAAGTGATCTACGAAACCGAAGACACCGACGGTAGCGCCGGGCCACGCCCGGCGAGCGCAGCGGTGTCCGAACCCGCCGTCGCCGCTTCCGAACGCGAACCGACCTGGGACGACCTGCCGGCCGAAGTAATCTACGAAACCGAAGACGTTGCGGCTGTCGCCCAGAGCGACAGCGCAGCGCTGGAGGCCGCCTTCGACGCCGTGGCCGTCGCCGCGCCCGAACGCGAGCCCACCTGGGACGACCTGCCGGCTGAAGTAATCTACGAAACCGGAGACGTTCCCGCTGTCACCCAGAGCGACAGCGCAGCGCTGGAGGCCGCCTTCGACGCCGTGGCCGTCGCCGCGCCCGAACGCGAGCCCACCTGGGACGACCTGCCGG